>JACXUX010000276.1 GCA_014763725.1 Rhodobacterales bacterium | reverse complement strand
GATAGGCGCTGGTGGTGCCGGTGATCTGGGTGGTGCGGTTGGCCCCCGCCGACACCGCGGTCAGCGAGGAGGAACTGACGGGCGCCGCCGCCGCGACTGTTCCAGCAGCGTGCCAAGATCCTCGGTCGTGCCTGTCATGTCCTGCCTTTCCCATGCCCCGTGGCAGCCTCGCTCATGCAGGTGACGCAGACGATGATACGGATCAAGGGCGGCGTTCCGACGCGGGGCCGCGCCGGACGCGGCATTTTCCGCCGCCCGCGCCGCGGCCCATGTCGTTTTCGCCCCGCAGATGACGCATCCGGTCGCCGCGGGCCCCCGGAAGGGCGGCATAACCGGCCAGAACCAGACGGAGGACGGGCGATGAGCGATGTGGCAACCACGTCCCGCAGGGGGCGCAGCGGCGGGGGCTCGGCCCGGCGTGCGGAACGGACGGCGGTCAGCCTGGACAGCGCGCGGTTCATCACGCGCAACATCCCCGATTTCGAGATCCTGAACGAGGAAGCGCTTCAGATCATCGAATGGAACGCCGACACCGTGCTGGAAGAGATCGGCGTGAACTTCGTCGACAATCCCGGCGCGCTGGCGCTGTGGCGCCAGGCGGGGGCCGATGTCCAGGGCGAACGGGTGCGCATTCCGCGGGGCCTGGCGCGCAGCCTGTGCGCCACCGCGCCGCGCAGCTTTACCCAGATCGCCCGCAACCCCGCCCGCAATGTCGAGATCGGCGGCCGCAACCTGGTGCTGGCGCCGGTCTACGGCCCGCCCTTCGTGCGCGACCGCGAGGGCGGGCGCCGCTATGCCACGCTGGAGGATTTCCGGAACTTCGTGAAGCTGGGCTACATGTCGAAATGGCTGCACCATTCCGGCGGCACGGTGTGCGAACCCACCGACGTGCCGGTGAACAAGCGCCATCTGGACATGCTGCTGGCGCATATGGAGCTGTCGGACAAGCCCTTCATGGGGTCGGTCACCGAACCCTCGCGCGCGGCCGATTCGGTCGAGATGGCGCGGATCCTGTTCGGCGCCGATGTGGTCGATGCCAATGTGGTGATGACCAGCCTGATCAACATCAACTCGCCCCTGACCTTTGACAGCACGATGATGGGCGCGCTCGAGGTCTATGCCCGCGCGGGCCAGGCCAGCATCGTGTCGCCCTTCATCGTGGGCGGCGCCATGGCGCCCGTCACCGTGGCGGGCACGCTGACCCAGGTCCTGGCCGAGGTGCTGGCGGGCGTGGCCTATGCCCAGCTGGTGCGGCCCGGCGCGCCGGTGATCTTTGGCGCCTTCGTCACCAGCATCGACATGAACAGCGGCGCGCCCACCTTCGGCACGCCCGAGGCCGCGCACATCACCTGGGGCGCGGGCCAGCTGGCGCGGCGGCTGGGGCTGCCCTACCGGTCGGGCGGGGCCTTCTGCGGGTCCAAGCTGCCCGATGCCCAGGCCGCCTACGAATCGGCCAACAGCCTGAACATGGCGCTGACCGCGGGGGTGAACTTCATGCTGCACGCCTGCGGCTGGCTCGAGGGCGGGCTGGTGTCCAGCTACGAGAAATTCGTGATGGATGCCGACCAGCTGGGCACGCTGCACCATCTGGCCCAGGGCGTGGCGGTGGACGAAAACGGCCAGGGGATGGATGCGATCCGCGAGGTGGGCCCCGGCGGGCATTTCCTGGGCTGCGCCCATACGCGGGCGAATTTCCAGACCGCCTTCTGGCGGTCGGACCTGCTGGACTACAAGCCGTTCGAGACCTGGGACGAGGAGGGCGCCCGCGACACCGAGGCGCTGGCCGCGGTGCGGGTGAAGAAGCTGCTGGCCGACTATCAGCAGCCCCCCCTGGACGAGGGCGTGGCCGAGGCGCTGCGCGCCTATGTGGCGAACCGCAAGGCGGCGATGCCCGGCCCCCCGCCCGGCCCCTGGGGCCGGGCGGGGGGCATCGGTCAGACCTCGGCCGGGCGGGCGGACAGGCGCGCCTCGGCCATCAGCGCGATCAGCACGTCGACATGGCGCGCGGGCGAATAGCTGGCGCAGCCGGCGCGGCGCGTGGCCTCGATCTGCGCCTCTTCCTGCATCAGCCGGGCCAGCGTCTGGCGGGCGCCGGCCTGCGGCGTCATGCCCACCAGGCGGCGCAGGTCGCGGTCGCGGCGATAGTCGGCCAGCCCGTGGCGCGCGGCGCGCACCAGCAGGCGGGGGCGGTGCAGGCTGTCGAGGCAGTTGCGGAAATCGGACATGGAACCCTCCGGCATGTGACGGCGGCAGTATGCCCCGGAACAACCCGGCGTTGCGCGTTCCGCGTTTCATGCGCACTGAGGGTTACCCGATCGTTGAGAAAATCGAAACAATTTTCCACAGCACGGCCCGCATCGGGGCATCATTAACGGATCGGTAAGGAATGCAGCCGAAGGTTGAACTTGTCCAAACGGGACTTATCGGGTCACCCGGGGCTGCTGCCGTGTCTGAACTGACGATGCAACGGATCGCGGACGCGACGCGCCCCGCCTGGCTGCCCGAGGCAGTCCAGCTTTACCTCGACCACACCGAATCCGGCCTGAGCCTGCGCGAACTGGCGCGGCGGCAGGGGGTGGCGGCCTCGACCGTGCTGCGGCAGATCCGCCGCACCGAGAGCCGCCGCGACGATCCGCTGGTGGATGAGGCGCTGGCCCGGCTGGCGCGCGCGGCGGGCGGGCCGCAGCGCCCCGACAACGCCCCAGGAAAGGACATCCCCATGACCGCCCCGATCCGCCAGACCCCCCTGCCGATGAACGAGGCCGAGATCGCCCGCGAGGGCGCGCGCATCCTGCGCCGGCTGATGGAACCCGGCGCCGTGCTGGCCATCGCCCCCGACATGGACAAGGCCGCGGTGCTGCGCGAATTCCCCGACGGGCGCACGCTGCGCACCGCGGTGGTGGACCGCGCCGTGGCGCAGGCCTTCGCGCTGAAGGACTGGATCGCCTGCCGCCAGCCCGGCCGCGTGGCGCGCTATGCCATCACCGCCACGGGGCGCGCCGCGCTGCGGCGGATGACGCCCGAGGGTGCGGCGTCGGCGGCCCCGGGCCTGGCCGAGGCCGCGACCCCCTTTGCCGACCAGCACCGCGACTGGGGTGAACGGGTGGTGGACGAACCCGGCGGGCCGCGGCGGATGCGCTTCAACCTGGCCGAAAGCCCGGTCACCGCGCTGGGCCGCCGCCGCGACAAGGACGGCAAGCCGTTCCTCGAGCCCGAGCTGGTCGCGGCGGCCGAACGGCTGCGCGAGGATTTCGAACTGGCCCAGATGGGGCCGCGGGTGGCGCAGAACTGGGACCGCTTCCTGACCGCGGGGGCCGACCGCGGCGCCTTCCGCGCCGCGGCCGGCCGGGCCGAGGGCCCGCGCGCCGCCCGCGACCGGGTGGCCGCGGCGCTGCGCGACCTCGGGCCCGGCCTGGGCGATGTGGCGCTGCGGGTCTGCTGCTATCTGGAGGGGGTCGAGACCGCCGAACGCCGCATGGGCTGGGCCGCGCGGTCGGGCAAGATCGTGCTGCGCATCGCGCTGCAGCGCCTGCGCCGGCATTACGACGAAACCTACGGACGGTCCGGCCCGCTGATCGGCTGACCGCACCCGGGGCGCCCTAACGCAATCGCGAATCACAGACGGAAGGACCGCGCCGGCACGGGCATCGGCGCGGACCCGCTTTGGAAAAAAGGTTAATGAAACCTTGATCTTGTGAGCGATTCCCATGTTATCCGCGCGCGTCGCGCGGATCTTTCCGCGGGCTGCAACGCTGCCCTGCCGGGGCCATGACTTTGTCAAAATGACGGCAAGATTCGCGCCGTTCCTTGACCCATCGGCACGCCAGTCGTGCAGCCCCAGCCACCGGACCCGACACGGGCCGGCAACCCAAGGAA
>JACXUX010000275.1 GCA_014763725.1 Rhodobacterales bacterium | reverse complement strand
CTGGCCGCCTGGCAAAAGGCCGAGGGGCTGGTCGCCGACCCGCCCCGCGCCGATGTGCCGCCCGAGGCCATTCCCGACGTGACGCGCGAACCGCTGCTGTTTCCGGCCGACCGCGCGCATATGCTGCGGTCGCTGGCGCGGGCCGACACGGGCGGGGTATTGGCGCTGGGCTATTCGGCGATGCGCGGCTATGGCAATGCCCATCCCACCGTGAACGCGCTGCGCCTGGCCGAGGCCGAGGTGATGGTGCCCCACCCTTCGGGCGTCCGCTTCTCGGCGGGCCGGGTGCGCCTGTCCCAGGCCGAGGTCACGTCCAAGGGCCGGTCCGGCCGACTGGACCTGGGCTTCTGCGCCACCTTCGGCTGGAACGAGGTCAAGGTGATCGCCGGCGCCACGCTGGACCTGAACGCGCCCGGCGCGGCCAAGGGGTCGCCGGTCGAGGAGAAGTTCTTCCTTTACCACACCGAACCGGTCGAGGCCTCGGGCTTCTGCATCCACTTCAAGCTGCCCCATTACGTCACCTTCCAGTCGGCGCTGGATGCGCTGCGCGGGGCCCGGGCGGCGGAACCGGCCGGGGCAGGCGAACCGGCCAAGGAAAGCGAACACGCATGACCCTGTCTGCCCTGACCCGCCCCTGGGCCGCGATATCCTGGGGGTTCCTCGACGCCTCGGCCAAGCGCGAGATGCGCCGCAAGATCGTCAAGGCGATCGCCTTGCCCGGCTGCCAGATGCCCTATGCCAGCCGCGAGCTGCCGATGGCCCGCGGCTGGGGCACCGGCGGGCTGCAGGTGACGCTGACGCTGATCCGGCCCGAGTCGGTCGTCAAGGTCATCGACCAGGGCGCCGATGACGGGGTCAACGCCGCCTCGATCCGCCGCTTCCTGTCGCGGGGGTCGGGCGCGCGCGAAACCTGGGACACGCTGGAGGCCACGATCATCCAGAGCCGCCACCGCATCCCCGAGGAAAGGCTGCGCGACGATCAGGTGCTGGTGCTGCAGGTGCCGAACCCCGAACCGCTGCGCCCTGTCCAGCCCGACATGTCGGTGGCCCGCCAGATGCATGCCGATGCCGATTACGGCCGGCTGTGGCTGGTGCTGTATGAACAGATGGTGCGGTCGGGCCGCATCCTGCAGGGCGCGGCCTATCCCAGCCTGGTCAACGGCCGGCATGTGATGACGCCCTCGCCCATCCCGCGGTGGGATGTGCCGAAACTGCACATGGCCCGGCATCTGACGCTGCTGTCGGCGGGCCGGGAAAAGCGGCTGTTCGCCGTGCCCCCCCATACAAGTTTGGAACCGCTGGTGTTTTCCGACGTGCCCTACAGGGTCGAGGATCACGCCGGGCTGACCTGCCACCGATCCGACCCGAAAGGCGTTTTCATGAACGAGATTCCGCAGGACGGCGGCGGGTCGGTGTTCGAGGCGTCCGACAGCAACCTGGGCATCAAGGCGATCCGCCGCGCCGAGGGCGATCCGATCGAGATCGGCGCCACCTGGTATCAGGACGGGGAGTTCCGCGCATGACCGTGATGGAACGGCTGGCCCCCCGCAGCTGGTGGCCGGCGCCCCGCTGCTGACGATGACGGGCATCAGCCGGCGCTATGGCCGGGTGGTGGCGCTGGACGGCGTCGAGGCCACCGTCTGGCCGGGCGAGGTGCTGGGCATCGTGGGCGAAAGCGGGTCGGGCAAGTCGACCCTGCTGCGGATGATGAACCTGGAGGATACGCCCGACAGCGGCGACTATCGTCTGGCGCTGCCCGACACGCCGGGCAACCTGTTCGACCTGGACCGCTTTGCGCGCCGCCAGCTGTGTGCCCGCCGCATCGGCATCGTCTATCAGAACCCGCATCTGGGGCTGCTGATGGGCCATTCGTCATCCGGCAATGTGGCCGAGCGGCTGCTGGTGGCGGGCGAACGCAGCTTTGCCGCGCTGCGCGCGCGGGCGCGCACGGCGCTCGAGGCCTCGGAATTCCCGCTGACGCGGATGGACGACCCGCCGCGGCAGCTGTCGGGCGGCATGCAGCAGCGCGTGCAGCTGGCCAAGTCCATCGCGCTGGAACCGGCGCTGCTGCTGCTGGACGAACCGACCACGGGGCTGGATGTCAGCGTCCAGGCGCTGGTGCTGGACACGCTGAAACGGCTGCAGCGCGACCGCGCCATCACCATGGTCATCGTCAGCCACGACCTGGGCGTGATCCGCACGATGGCCGACCGGGTGATGGTGATGCGCCGCGGTCAGGTGGTGGAACAGGGCCTGGTCGATCAGGTGTTCCAGGATCCCCAGCATCCCTACACGCAGGAGCTTGTGCATGCAAAACTCTGACCGGCCGGTGGTGCTTCAGGCCGAGGGGCTGACGAAAGGCTTTTTCATGCACCATCTGGGCCAGCGGCTGCATGCCTTTGACGGCGTGTCCTTCACGGTGCATGCGGGCGAATTCCTGCTGCTGAAGGGGCCGAACGGCGTGGGCAAGTCGACCCTGCTGCGCACGATCTGGCGCAGCTACCCGCCCGAGGCCGGCCAGCTGTGGTTCACCCATGACACCGGACGGATCGACCTGGCGCGCGCGGCCGATGTCGACATCGCCGTGCTGCGGCGGCGGCAGATCGGTTTCGTCACCCAGTTCCTGATCGCCCGGCCCCGCGTTCCGGCCGAAGAGATCGTGTCCGAACCGCTTCGCCGCGCCGGTCAGCCTGACCGACCACACCCCCGGCCAGGGCCAGTATCGCGACCTGGAACGGCTGACCCGGCGCACCCAGGCCGAACAGGGTCTGACGCGCGAGGCCGCCGAACAGCATGTGCAGGACCGCATCGAGGAAAAGCGCCGCCACGCGGGCGACGTGGCGGCCACGCTGCGGGCGATTTCGCAGCTCTGCGCGGCACATGGCATCCCGCTGGCCAGCCATGACGACGACACGGTGGACAAGGTCGCGCTGATGCAGGCGCTGGGGGCCACGATCAGCGAATTCCCCGTGACGGCCGAGGCCGCGGCCGAGGCCCGCGCCCTGGGCCTGACCGACCGCGGCGCCATCGCGCCGGGGCTACTGGCCGATCTGGTCATCGCCGACGACAGCGGCATCGGCCATGTCCGCGCCACCATCCGCGGCGGGCGCAAGGTGTTCTCGGACGGCAGCCTGACCCTGGCCACGGCGGCCTGACGCCGCGCAAGACCCCGCATCAGACCCGGCGCACCCAGTGCGCCTGGGTCTGCCAGTCCATCACCATCTGCCCCTGCGGCAGGTGCCGGGCGCCCAGATCGGCCAGGTCGGCCACCGGCATCTGGGCGCGTTTCGCGCGCGCCTCCATCCGGGCGGCAAAGGCGGGGCTGGCGATGTCGGTCAGCGGAAAGGCGGGGTCATGGTCAAAGGGGCGGTCCTGCAGCGCGACGTCGGGATGCAGCAGCGCCATCGACGTATGGTCGTTGAAGGCGATGGCGGGCGTCAGGGGGCCGGCCAGGGCCGCCTCGATCAGCGGCACGGCCTCGGGGCAGAAGGTTTCCCAGCGCAGCTGAAGCCGATTTTCCACCGACAGCCGCGGCGCCAGCCGGCTCAGCCCCTGGAACACCTGCCAGCCCGTCTCGACCGACCGCAGGCCGGGTTCCCAGCTGAGCGTCAGCGCATGATAGGCCGTGCCGATGCCGTTGGCGGCCCAGCGCGGCCTCCATCGGGGCCATGACCCCGGGCCGCGGCATCAGCTGGCGTTCGAAGGCGTCGCCGTGGATGTCGACCATCGCGGGGGCCAGGACCATGCCCGGCGCGGGCACCCGAACGGCGCCGTCGCGCGCCACGTCCAGGCCGGTGATCTTCCCGGCCTCGATCCGCAGCGACAGGGTTTCGACCCGGTCGTCCAGGACGACGCGGGCGCCCTCGATCACCAGGGG
>JACXUX010000274.1 GCA_014763725.1 Rhodobacterales bacterium | reverse complement strand
CCCGCCCGCGGCCCCGCTGCAGGGGGTGCCCGCGATGCGCATCACATCGGCCAGCGCCATGCGCCCGATCTCGGCCCGCGCGGCGGGGGGCAGAATCGCGGCGGTGGACCGGATCAGCGCGCCGGGCAGCCAGAACACCGCCAGCGCCGCCAGCACCGCCGCGCCGGCCAGACCCAGCCGACCGCGCAGCCGCCCCGGATGGGGCCGCGCGGCCTCGATCACGCTGCGCACGGTCTCGATCGCGCCGCTCATCGTGGGGTCGTCGATTTCCAGCGTCTCGGTCGCCTCGGCCCCCGGGGCATAGAGCGCGGGCGCGATCCCGGGGTTCAGCCGCACCACCGCCGGCAGCGACCAGTGCGCCAGCGCCGTGCCCGACCGCGGATCGGTCAGGATCAGCGAGGCCTCGCCAAAGGCCACGACCACCTCGCGCCGCTGCGCCTCGGGGGTGTCGCGCCACAGGCCGGGGCTTTCAAGCTTCTGGTATTTCTTCAGCGCCGTCATCCGGCCCCTGCTGCCTTGGGGTTCCGCCCGTGGTGTCGGACACTAGCCGCTTGGCCGCGCCCCCTCAACCCGCCGCACCCTCGGCCATCAGCTTTGCCACCGCGCGCAGCTCGAACTTCTGGATCTTGCCGGTCGAGGTCTTGGGCAGGTCGCAGAACACCACATGCTTGGGCGTCTTGAACCCGGCCAACCGCGCGCGGGCAAAGGCGATCAGCTCGGCCTCGGTCGCCTGCATGCCGGGCTTCAGCTCGACAAAGGCGCAGGGCACCTCGCCCCATTTGTCATCGGGGCGGGCCACGACGGCGCACAGCAGCACGGCGGGGTGGTGTGCCAGCACGCCCTCGACCTCGACCGAGCTGACGTTCTCGCCGCCCGAGATGATGATGTCCTTGGCCCGGTCGGTGATCTTGATATAGCCGTCGGGGTGCTGAAAGGCGATGTCGCCCGACCGGAACCAGCCGTTGCGAAAGGCCTCGGCCGTGGCCGTGGGGTTGCGGTAATAGCCCTTCATCACCAGGTTGCCGCGCAGCGCGATCTCGCCCAGGTGGCGGCCGTCGCGGGGCACGGGGGCGCCGTCGTGGACCTCGGCCCCGTCCAGCATGGCCATGCGCACGCCGGTGCGGGCCTTGAGTGCGGCACGGTCGTCGCCGGTGATGCCGTCCCAGTCGGGCTGCCACAGGCATTCGGTGGCCGGGCCATAGGTTTCGGTCAGGCCATAGACCTGGGTCACGTTGAAGCCCAGGGGTTCGAACGCCGCCAGCGTCGCCGCGGGGGGCGGGGCGCCTGCGGTGAACACCTGCACGATGTGGGAAAACGGCCGGCGTTCGTCGTCGCGCGCGTTGATCAGCGTGTTCAGCACGATCGGCGCGCCGCCGAAATGGGTCACGCCCTCGTCGGCGATCGCGTCGTAGATCGCCCGTGCGGTGATGTCGCGGCAGCAGACGACGGTGCCGCCCAGCATCGGGATCATCCAGGTGTGGCACCAGCCGTTGCAGTGAAACAGTGGCACGACGGTCAAATAGACCGGGAACAGCACCATCCGCCAGGCGATGGCATTGGCGGTGGTGGCCAGATAGGCGCCGCGGTGGTGATAGACCACACCCTTGGGCCGGCCGGTGGTGCCGCTGGTGTAGTTGATGGCCAGGCTTTCCCATTCGTCGCCGGGCCAGATCCAGGGCTGGTCGGGGTCGCCCTCGGCCAGCAGATCCTCATAGTCCAGATAATGGCCGGTGGGGGCAAAGCCCGACTCGCGGTCGGCCACCTCGACGATCTGGGGCGCGGGGCCGGCCATCGCCTTGATGGCGTTTTCCGCCAGCGGGATCAGCGCGGTATCGACCAGCACCAGGCGCGCCCCGGCATGGCCGAAGATATAGGCGACCGTGTCCACGTCCAGCCGCGTGTTGATCGTGTTCAGCACCGCCCCGCAGGCGGGCACGCCGAAATGCGCCTCGGCCTGGGCGGGGATGTTGGGCAGCAGCGTGGCCACCACATCGCCCGGCTGCACCCCGCGCCGCGCCAGGGCCGAGGCCAGCCGGCTGACCCGCGCATGGTATTCGGCATAGGTCCGCCGCGTGCCCTTCCACACCAACGCGGTGCGCGGGCCGAACAGGTCGGCCGCGCGGGCCAGATGCGACAGCGGCGTCAGCGGCGCATAGTTGGCCGCGCATTTTTCCAGCCCCGTCTCGTCGGCCAGCCAGCCCATCCGTTCCCACCGTGGCGATGTCGCTTTCCGGCGCGCAGTGTGGCGCGGCCCGGGGCAGATGGAAAGGGCCGAGAGGAGCCGCCATGACCACCCCCCCGCAGGACCGCACCCTGGCCGCCGCCGGCCTGATCGGGATCTATGCCGTGCTGGTGGGCTATACCGACAACCAGCTGCGCCAGGTGGCGGCCCTGGGCGGGCTGTTCCAGTTCCATGCCACGCGGTCGGTGCTGGCGCTGGCGCTGCTGGCGGTGGTGGCGCCGCTGCTGGGGCTGCGGCTGCGGCCGCGGTCCTGGGGGGCGGTGGGGCTGCGCTGCGCGCTGCACGGGGTGGCGATGCTGGCCTATTTCGCGGCGCTGGCGATCCTGCCGGTGGCGCAGGTTCTGGCCGGGCTGTTCACCGCGCCGATCTTCGCGCTGCTGATCGAGCGTCTGGCCCTGCGCCGCCCGATCGGGCCGGTGCGGGTGGTGGCGGTGGCGCTGGGCTTTGCGGGCGTGGTGCTGGTGCTGGGGCCCGATGCGCTGGCCGGGGCGGGGGTCGCCGTGGTGCTGCCGGTGGCCTCGGGGCTGCTCTATGCGCTGGGGCATGTGGTCACGCGCGAGGCCTGTCCCGGGGAATCGGCGGCCAGCCTGCTGGCGGGGTTCTTTGCCGGGTTGCTGGTGCTGGGGCTGGCGGGCATGGCGGTGCTGGCGATCTGGCCGCAGCCGGTGGCGCAGGGGGCCGCGGGCTTTGCGCTGCGCGGGCCGGTGGTGCCCTCGGCCGACGTCCTGTTCTGGGTGGCGTTGCAGGCCTGCGGCGCGGTGCTGGGCGTGAGGCTGATGATCCGCGCCTATCAGATCGGCACGACCAGCCGGGTCAGCGTGTTCGAATACCTGCTGCTGCCGGTGTCGGCCGGCTGGGGGTGGCTGCTGTGGGGCGAACGGCTGGGGCCTGCGGCGCTGGCGGGGATGGGGCTGATCGCGCTGGCGGGCAGCCTGATCGCGCTGCGTGCGGTTCAGCCGGCGCTCGGCGCGCCCGCGGGGGCCTGATCGCCAACGGCCTGACGCCAGTGGCGGCGGCACAGGCTGACATAGGTTTCATTCCCGCCGATCACAACCTGGGCGCCTTCGCGCAGTGCCGTGCCGTCGGAACCCAGACGCACCACCATCGTGGCCTTCTTCCCGCAATGGCAGATCGTGCGCACTTCGCGCATCTCGTCGGCCCAGGCCAGCAGCGCGGCCGAGCCGGGGAACAGCTCGCCCCGGAAATCGACGCGCAGGCCATAGCACATCACCGGCACGCCCAGATCGTCGACCGCCTGGGCCAGCTGCCAGACCTGATCGCGGGTCAGGAACTGCGCCTCGTCGATGAAGACACAGGCGCAGGGGCCCGCGGCCAGCCGGGCGGCGATCTTGGCAAACAGGTTCTCGGCCGGGTGAAAGGTATCGGCAGGCTCGCCGATGCCGATGCGGCTGGCGATGCGGCCCGCGCCTGCGCGGTCATCCAGCCGCGCGGTCACCAGATAGGTGTCCATGCCGCGTTCGCGGTAGTTGTGGGCGGCCTGCAGCAGCGCCGTCGACTTGCCCGCGTTCATGGTCGAGTAGTGGAAATAGAGCTTGGCCATGCCGCGTCCCTAGCCAAAGCGCGCGCGGGGGGCAAGCCGGCCCCGCCGCCCCGGCTGGGGGCGGCGGGGCCGGCT
>JACXUX010000273.1 GCA_014763725.1 Rhodobacterales bacterium | reverse complement strand
GGCGCGGCGGGTTCGGCGCCGCAGGCGGTCTTTTCGCTGGCCACCGCCTCCGCCGCCGAACCCGCCGCGCCCCCGTCGGCCCCTGCGGCCGAACCCGCGGCCGAATGGCGCCGCGTCACCGGCACGGCGCTGAACGTGCGCCAGGGCCCCTCGGCCCAGGAGGCGGTCGTGGGCCGGCTCTTGCGGGATGAGGTGGTGCTGCTGATCGACACCCGGGGCGGCTGGTCGCGCATCCGGATCGAGGGCGACGGGATCGAGGGCTGGGTCGCCAACCGCTATCTGACCGCCGCCGCGGCCGACTGACCCCGCCGTTGCGCGGCCGGGCCAAAGGCCGTATGGCCCGACCACCTGGCAGGGGGTGCAGATGCAGAAGACCGTCCTGATCACCGGCTGTTCCTCGGGCATCGGGCTGGATGCCGCCCGGGGCCTGGCGGCGCGCGGCTGGCGGGTGTTCGCCACCTGCCGCAAGCCCGAGGATTGCGCCCGCCTGCAGGCCGAGGGGCTGGAAAGCTTTCCGCTGGACTATGCCGACCCCGCCAGTATCGCCGCCGCGGTGGATCAGGCGCTGACGCGCAGCGGCGGCCGGCTGGATGCGCTGTTCAACAACGGCGCCCATGCCTGCCCCGGCGCGGTCGAGGATCTGCCGCGCGAGGCCCTGCGCGAGATCTTCGAGGTCAACCTGTTCGGCTATCACGACCTGACGCGCCGCGTGCTGCCGGTGATGCGCGCCCAGGGCCACGGGCGGATCGTCAACTGTTCCTCGGTCCTGGGGCTGGTCGCGCTGAAATGGCGCGGCGCCTATGTGGCGACCAAGTTCGCGATGGAGGGGCTGACCGACGTGCTGCGGCTGGAAATGGCCGACACGCCGATTCATGTGATCCTGATCGAGCCGGGGCCCGTCACCTCGCGCATCCGGCAGAATTCCATCCCGCATTTCGAACGCTGGATCGACTGGCAGGCCAGCCCCCGCGCCCAGCAATACCGCGACAGCCTGCTGAAGCGGCTGTATGACAGCCGGGGCCCCGACCGGTTCGAACTGCCCGCCTCGGCGGTGACGGCGAAACTGGCCCGCGCACTGGAGGACCCCCGCCCCGCCGCGCGCTATTTCGTCACCACGCCCACCTATCTGATGGATGTGGCGCGCCGGGTGCTGCCCACGCGCGCGCTGGACTGGCTGACCAGCCGGGGCTGAGGCGAAGATTCCGCTTCGACTTCGCCGCGCCGCCCGCTACATCCGCCGCAACCGAAGGGAAGCCAGATCATGCTGAACGATCCGATGTTCATTGTCGCCGCGGTGGCGTGCCTTGCCGTGCTTGTGATCCTGATGATCGGGATCGGCGGCTTTGCCCGCGGCGGCGATTTCAACCGCCGCCATGCCAACCGGATCATGCGCTATCGCATCACGGCGCAGGCGGTGGCCATCGCCCTGATCCTGGCCTATGTGGCGTTCCGCAAGCTGGGGGGGAACTGATGGTCGTCCTGTCGAAGATCTACACCAAGACCGGCGATGCCGGCGAAACCTCGCTGGGCAACGGCGCGCGGGTGGCCAAGCATGCCCTGCGCGTGCAGGCCTATGGCACGGTCGACGAAACCAACGCCACGCTGGGCCTGGCGCGCCAGCATGCGGGGGCAGAGATGGACGCGGCACTTGCCCGCATCTCGAACGACCTGTTCGACCTGGGCGCCGACCTCTGCACGCCCGACATGCACCTGGACGACACGCTGCCCTATACCCCGCTGCGGATGATCGCGCCCCAGGTCGCCCGCCTGGAATCGGAAATCGACGCGATGAATGCCCGGCTGACACCGCTGCGCAGCTTCATTCTGCCGGGCGGCACGGCGCTGGCCGCGCATCTGCACCTGTGCCGCACCGTCTGCCGCCGCGCCGAACGGCTGGTGGTGGAACTGGCCACGATGGAGGTGGTGAACCCCGAGGCGGTGAAATACCTCAACCGCCTGTCCGACTGGTTCTTCGTCGCGGGCCGCATCGCCAATGACGATGGCGCGGCCGATGTGCTGTGGGTGCCCGGCCTGACGCGCGAAGGCTGACGCGACGCGACGTTCCGACCCGCCCGCAGGTCGATTTTGGCCTGTTGCCGCGCCGCGGAACAGGGTAACGAAATTGAGTCATGCGCCCGGCCGTGGGAATCTTCGGCCGGCAGTTCAGGGAAAGGTCTCGGGATGAAGATCCTTGTGCCGGTCAAACGTGTGATCGACTACAACGTGAAGGTCCGCGTGAAGGCGGACGGATCGGGCGTCGATCTGGCCAACGTCAAGATGTCGATGAACCCCTTTGACGAGATCGCGGTCGAGGAAGCGATCCGGCTCAAGGAAAAGGGCGCCGCGACCGAGGTCGTGGTCGTGTCCATCGGCGTGAAACAGGCGGCCGAGACGCTGCGCACCGCGCTGGCCATGGGCGCCGACCGCGCCATCCTGATCGAGGCCGCCTCGGACGTGCATCAGGACATCGAACCGCTGGCCGTGGCCAAGCTCCTTGCCGCCGTGGTGCGCGAGGAAGCGCCCGGCCTGGTCCTGGCCGGCAAGCAGGCGATCGACAACGACATGAACGCGACCGGGCAGATGCTTTCGGCGCTGCTGGGCTGGGGTCAGGCGACCTTCGCCAGCGCGATCGACCTGGCCGACGGCCAGGCCGTCGTCACGCGTGAGGTCGACGGCGGCCTGCAGGTGATCCGCACCGCGCTGCCTGCGGTGGTCACGGTCGACCTGCGGCTGAACGAACCGCGCTATGCCAGCCTGCCCAACATCATGAAGGCCAAGAAGAAGCCGCTGGCCGAAAAGACCGCGGCCGACTACGGCGTCGATGTCGCGCCGCGGCTGACGGTGCTGGCCACGGCCGAACCCGCAGGCCGCAAGGCCGGGGTCAAGGTCGGTTCGGTGGCCGAGCTGATCGCGAAACTCAAGGACGAGGCGGGGGTGATCTGATGGCGGTTCTGCTGATTGCCGAGGTGAACGACGGGCAGCTGGCCCTTGACGCGGTGGCCAAGGCGCTGACGGCCGTGGCGCCCCTGGGCGCGGTCGACGTGCTGGTGGCCGGCGCGGGGGCCGAGGCCGCCGCCGCCCAGGCCGCCACCCTGGCCGGCGTGGCGCGGGTGCGGCATGCGCCCGACCATGCGCTCTGCCACGGGCTGGCCGAACCCACCGCCGCGCTGGTCGTGGCGCTGGCCGGCGGCTACAGCCATATCGCGGCGGCCTCGACCGCATTTGCCAAGAACCTGCTGCCGCGGGTGGCGGCGCTTCTGGACGTGATGGTGCTGTCGGACGTGACTCGGGTGGTCGATGCCGACACCTTCGAACGCCCGATCTATGCCGGCAACGCGATCCAGACCGTGCGCTCGGCCGATCCGGTCAAGGTCTTCACGGTGCGCACCGCGGCCTTTGCCGCCGCTGCCATGGGCGGGGCCGCCCCGGTCGAGACGCTGGCCGCCCAGGACCTGCCCGCGCCCTCGGCCTGGGTCGAGGATCGGGTGGCGGCCTCGGACCGGCCCGAACTCACCTCGGCCGGCGTGGTCGTCTCGGGCGGCCGCGGCGTCGGCTCGCGGGAAAGCTTTGCGCTGATCGAAAGCCTGGCCGACAAGCTGGGCGCCGCCGTGGGCGCCAGCCGCGCCGCAGTCGACAGCGGCTATGCCCCGAACGACTGGCAGGTGGGCCAGACCGGCAAGGTCGTGGCGCCGCAGCTTTACGTCGCGGTGGGCATCTCGGGCGCGATCCAGCACTTGGCGGGGATGAAGGACAGCAAGGTCATCGTCGCCATCAACAAGGATGAAGAGGCCCCGATCTTCCAGGTGGCCGACTACGGCCTGGTCGCCGACCTGTTCACCGCCGTCCCCGAGCTGATCGAAAAGCTCTGACCCCGGCCCCGC
>JACXUX010000272.1 GCA_014763725.1 Rhodobacterales bacterium | reverse complement strand
ACCGACATGGCGCGGGCGGCATAGGCCACACATACCGACGCCGACCGCGCCATGTCGGACAACAAATAACACTTGCTCAACGTGACGGCATCTCACAGCATCCCGGGCAGCACCTGATCCGGCGGCCGGTGGCCGTCGGCAAAGGTCTTGATGTTGATGATGACCTTTTCGCCCATCTCGATGCGGCCCTCGACCGTGGCCGACCCCATGTGCGGCAGCAGCACCACATTGGGCAGTTCGCGCAGGCGGGGGTTCACCTCATGCCCGTGTTCGAACACATCGAGCCCCGCGCCCGCGATCTCGCCCGCGCGCAGCCCGCGGGTCAGGGCGTTTTCGTCGATCACCTCGCCCCGGCTGGTGTTCACGATCACCGCCGTGGGTTTCAGCAGCTTCAGCCGCCGCGCGTTCAGCAGATGGAAGGTCGACGGCGTGTGCGGGCAGTTCACGCTGATGATGTCCATCCGCGCCAGCATCTGGTCCAGGCTTTCCCACCAGGTCGCCTCCAGCTCGGCCTCGATGTCGGCATGCAGGCGGCGGCGGTTGTGGTAATGCACCTGGCAGCCGAAGACGCGCGCCCGCCGCGCCACCGCCTGGCCGATTCGGCCCATGCCCAGGATGCCCAGCCGCTTGCCGCCCAGCCGCACGCCCAGATGCGCCATCGGCGACCAGCCCGCCCAGCGGCCGGCCTGCATCTCGGCCAGGCCCGCGGGGATGCGGCGGGTGACGGCCAGGATCAGCGCCATGACCATGTCGGCGGTATCCTCGGTCACCACGCCGGGGGTGTTCGACACCAGGATCCCGCGCTGGCGGGCCGTGGCCACGTCGATATGGTCGACGCCCGATCCGTAGTTGGCGATCAGCTTCAGCCGGTCGCCCGCCTGGGCCAGCAGGGCCGCGTCGATCGTGTCGGTGATCGTGGGCACCAGCACATCGGCCCGCCGCATCGCCGCGGCCAGTTCGTCGCGGGCCATCCGGGTGTCGGGATCCCGCAGCTCGACGTCGAACAGCTCCTTCATCCGGGTCTCGACGACCTCGGGCAGGCGTCGCGTTACGACAACACTCAGACGCGGAGCGGGCATCGCATTCCTCCCTGGACTTCCCATGCGGCCATGGCCTGTGGCAAGGTGCCCGCAGGCGCAGATGGGCACAAGCCCCCGCGCAACAATATGTCCCGGGGGATCAACCCGGGGATCGAGCGGCAGGCGCCCCGGGGGCGCGACGGACGGGACAGGCAGGAATGACGCGCGGATCCAAGGCGTGGCGGGCGGGCATCGCCCTGATGGCGGGTCTGATGATGGCAGGGGCAGCCCTGGCCCAGGGCGCGCCGCCGCCCGACGACACCGCCCCCGTCCCGGCCGCCGCGACCGCGCCCGACTGCAAGCCCGGCTTCGGCTGCGTGACGCGGCTGCCCCTGCCCCGGTTCGTCAGCCTCAAGACCGATGCCGGCAATGCCCGCCGCGGCCCCGGCCTCAGCCACCGGATCGACTGGGTCTTTCTCCGCGCCGGAATGCCGCTGCGCATCACCGCCGAATACGAACACTGGCGCCGGGTCGAGGATGCCGAAGGCGTCGGCGGCTGGATGCACTATTCCCAGCTGTCGGGGGCGCGCAGCGTCCAGGTCACGGGCGCCGAGGCCGAATTCCGCACCCGGCCCGATGCCGCGGCCCCCGTGCGGTTCAAGGCCGAACCGGGCGTGATCGGCCGCGTGCTGGAATGCGGCGGCGGCTGGTGCCAGGTGCAGGCCGGCGATCAGCGCGGCTGGGTGCAGGACCTGGCGCTGTGGGGCGTGGCCCCGGGCGAGACGATCGACTGATCCTTGCCGCGGCCCGCCCGGTTGCGCTAGGCCCGCGCGCGACGGACTGGCAGAGTGCGCCCATGACGAATCCCTCCCCCCTGCGTCTTGCCCAGTCGGCGGGGCTGGCCTCGGTCAGCGTGGCGCTGGTGCTGGTGGGGCTGAAGCTCTGGGCGCTGGGGGCCACGGGGGCGCTGTCGGTGGCCGCCTCGCTGGCCGACAGCGCGATGGACCTGATGGTTTCGCTGGGCGGGCTGGCCGCGATCCTATACGCCGCGCGCCCCGCGGATGAGGATCACGCCTTCGGCCATTCCTCGGCCGAGGATCTGGCCGCGCTGGGTCAGGCCGCCTTCATCCTGATCTCGGCCGGGGTGATCGGCTGGGCCGCGGCGGCGCGGCTGCTGGCTTCCGAACCCACCCCCCTGCTGGACGAGGGGCGCGGCATCGCCGTCATGGTGGCGTCGATCGCGCTGACCCTGGGGCTGGTGATCTGGCAGGGCCGCGTGGCGCGCGCGACCGGCAACCGCGTGGTGGCGGCCGACCGTCTGCATTATCTGGGTGACCTCTTGCCCAATCTGGGCGCCATCGCCTCGCTGGCGGTGTCGGCGCGCTTCGGGCTGACGCAGATCGACAGCGTGGTCGCGCTGGGGGCGGCGGCGATGCTGGCGCTGGGGGCGCTGCGGATCGGCAAGGGCGCCTGGGACGCGCTGATGGACCGGTCCGCCGCGCCCGAGGTGGTGGCCGGCATCGGCCGCATCGCCGAGGGCTGGCCCGGCGTGCGCGGCTATCACGACCTGAAGACCCGCACCGCCGGCAGCCGCGTCTTCGTCAACATCCATATCGAGCTGGACGGCGACCAGCCGCTGCGCGACGCCCATGCCATCGGCGCCGCGCTGAAGCGCGCGATCACCGAGGCCTATCCCCAGGCCGAGGTGATCGTGCACAAGGACGTGGCCCGCTGACCGCCGCGCGGCCGGCCTAGGCCGCGTCCAACAGCCCGCGGCCCTTCAGCAGCGCCTCGACCCCCGGCATCCGGCCGCGAAAGGCGGTATAGAGCACCTCGGCCTCGTCCGACCCGCCGGCCGACAGGATGTGCCGTTCCAGCCGGTCCGCCGTCGCGCGGTCGAACGGATCGGCCGCCTCCTCGAATGCGGCAAAGGCGTCGGCATCCATCACCTCGGACCACATGTAGCTGTAATAGCCCGCCGAATAGCCGTCGCCGGAAAAGACATGGGCGAAATGCGGCGTGGCATGGCGCATCCGGATCGCGCGCGGCATGCCCAGGCCCGCCAGCACCTGATCCTGCCGCGCCATCGGATCGGCGGGCGGGGCGCCTTCGTGAAAGGCCAGGTCCACCAGGGCGCTGGCCACATATTCCACCGTGGCAAAGCCCTGGTCGAAGCTGCCCGCGGCCAGCAGCCGCGCCAGCAGGTCGTCGGGCATGGGTTCGCCCGTCTCGACATGCCGGGCATGGGTGCGCAGAACCTCGGGCACCTCCAGCCAGTGTTCGAACAGCTGGCTGGGCAGTTCGACGAAGTCGCGCGCCACGCTGGTGCCGCTGACGAATCCGTGGGTCACGTCGCTCAGCATCTGGTGCAGCGCATGGCCGAATTCGTGGAACAGCGTGCGCGCATCGTCCCAGGACAACAGCGCGGGCTCCCCCCTTGCAAAGTTGCAGACATTGACGACCACGGGGCGCACCTCGCCCCCCAGCTTGCGCTGCGACCGGATCGCCGAACACCAGGCGCCCGACCGTTTCGAGGGACGCGCGAAATAGTCGCCGATGAACACCGCCATGTGCCGGCCGTCGCGCGTCACCTCCCAGGCGCGGCAGTCGGGGTGATAAAGCTCCACCTCCAGCGGCCGGAACGTCAGTCCGAACAGACGCCCGGCCACGTCGAACTGCGCCGCGATCATGGAGTCCAGGCTCAGGTAGGGCTTCAGCGCCGCCTCATCCAGGTCATGCTCGGCCTTGCGCCGACGTTCGGCATAGTGGCGCCAGTCCCAGGGCTCCAGCGGGCCGTTCACGCCCTCCTCGGCCATCATCCGTTCCAGCACCGCGGCATCGGCCAGCGCGCGCGCCCGCGCCGGTTC
>JACXUX010000271.1 GCA_014763725.1 Rhodobacterales bacterium | reverse complement strand
TCTCCGTCTTCCTGTGCGCCGCGCCCGGGCGGCGATAGTCGGCCACCGGTCAGGCCGGCTGATAGGGCGCGGCGCACAGGAAGACGGAGAACGGACATGCTGAAGGGACTGGGCGGTCTGGGCGACATGGCCAAGATGATGAAGGCCGCGCAAGAGATGCAGGGCAAGCTGGCCGAGATGCAGGACCAGATGGCCCGCACCGTCGTCGTGGGCGAATCGGGGGCGGGTCTGGTCAAGGCGCGCGCCACTGCCAAGGGCGAGGTGACGGGGCTGGACATCGACCCCTCGATCCTGGTCGCCTCGGAAAAAGAGGTGGTCGAGGATCTGATCGTCGCCGCCATCCGCGATGCCCAGCAGAAGGGCGCCCAGCGGATGCAGCAGGAAATGGCGCGCATGGCCGAATCGCTGGGCCTGCCGCCGGGCATGCTGCCGCCGCTGTGACCGACCGCACCCCGCGCGAGATCGAGGCGCTGATCGCGCTGATGGCGCGGCTGCCGGGGCTGGGGCCGCGGTCGGCGCGCCGCGCCGTGCTGCATCTGCTGACCCGGCGCGAGGGGCTGATGGCGCCCCTGGCCCAGGCCATGGCCCGGGTCGCGCTGGCCGCGCGCGACTGCGCGGTCTGCGGCAACATCGGCACGTCCGAGATCTGCCCGATCTGCGCCGACCCCGCCCGCGCCACGGCCGAGATCTGCGTGGTCGAACAGGTGTCCGACCTGTGGGCGATGGAACGCGCGGGCGTCTTTCGCGGCCGCTATCACGTGCTGGGCGGCACGCTGTCGGCGCTGGACGGGGTGACGCCGGACAGTCTGCGCATCCCCGCCCTGGTCGACCGCGTGGCGGCCGAAGGCGTGACCGAGGTGATCCTGGCGCTGAACGCCACGGTCGAGGGCGCGACCACCGCGCATTACCTGGCCGAGGCGCTGGCGGAAACCGGCGCATCCGTCACCTCGCTGGCGCAGGGGGTGCCGGTGGGCGGCGAACTGGATTATCTTGACGATGGCACCATCGGCGCCGCGCTGCGCGCCCGACGCCGGATGTGACAGCCACCCCGCCGCACCGCGGCGGTTGTCGCAAGACGGTTACGCAAATGTCGCAGGGTCGCGCGAACCGCCCGACCGGGCGTCACCAGATCGGAGAGAACCATGCGCATCGCGGTATTGGGTGGAGACGGCTTCGTCGGCTGGCCCACGGTCCTGCACCTGTCGGCCCAGGGGCACGAGGTCCACATCATCGACAACCTGTCGCGCCGCTGGATCGACACCGAACTGGGCGTGCAGTCGCTGACGCCGATGGATTCGATCCAGGAACGCTGCCGGATCTGGAAAGAGGTCTCGGGCCAGGTGCTGAACTTCCACCTGCTGAACCTGGCCACCGAATACGAACGGCTGCGCGTGTGGCTGGCCGAATACCGCCCCGACGCGATCATCCATTTCGCCGAGCAGCGCGCCGCGCCCTATTCGATGAAGACCGACCGCCACAAGGTCTATACCGTCAACAACAACATCAACGCCACGCACAACCTGCTGGCGGCACTGGTGGAAACCGGGATCGACGCGCATCTGGTGCATCTGGGCACGATGGGCGTCTATGGCTATTCGACGGTGGGCGCGGCCATCCCCGAGGGCTATCTGGACGTCAAGATCGACACGCCCACGGGCGAGCGGGGACTCGAGATCCTCTATCCCACGCGGCCCGGGTCGGTCTATCACATGACCAAAAGCCTGGATCAGATCCTGTTCCAGTTCTACGCCCAGAACGACGGGCTGCGCATTACCGACCTGCATCAGGGCATCGTCTGGGGCACCCATACCGACCAGACGCGCCGGCATGTCCAGCTGATCAACCGCTTCGATTATGACGGCGACTATGGCACGGTGCTGAACCGCTTCCTGATCCAGGCCGCGATCGACTATCCGCTGACGGTGCATGGCACGGGCGGGCAGACCCGCGCCTTCATCCACATCCAGGATTCGGTGCGCTGCATCGAACTGGCGCTGGCCGATGCGCCCAAACGCGGCGACCGGGTCAAGATCTTCAACCAGATGACCGAAACCCACCGGGTGCGCGATCTGGCTCAGCTGGTGGCCGGGCTGACGGGGGCGCGTGTGGCCTATCTGCCCAACCCCCGGAAAGAGGCCGACGAAAACGAGCTGGTGGTGAAGAACGACCAGTTCCTGGGCCTGGGCCTGCAGCCCATCACCCTGGCCGAGGGCCTGCTGTCCGAGGTGGTCGACGTCGCCCGCAAATACGCCCACCGCATCGACCGCAGCCGCGTGCCCGCGGTGTCGGCCTGGACCAAGGACATCGCCAACCGCGTGGTGCACGACCCCGAGGGCAAGAAGCTGCGTTCCGTGTCGTGACCGTGACGCCGGGACTGAGGGCGGAACGCCCGCCCGCCGCGGCCGAGGCCTGGGTGACCCTGGTCACCAATGCCGACTATGCCCTGGGCGCGCTGGCGCTGATCCGGTCGCTGAACCGGGTCGGCGCCGCGGGCGACCGGGTGGTGCTGCACACCGATGTGGCCGAGGCCGACCTGGCCCCCCTGCGGGACGAGGGCGCGCGGCTGATCCTGGCCGATCTGCTGCCCACCGGCGCCGCCTTCAACGCCGCCCATGCGCGCGACGCGCTGCACGCGCGGGCGGCCTTTACCAAGGGGGCCAAGCCGCCCTTTCACACGCCGCTGGACAATTTCGTCAAGCTGCGGCTGTGGCAGCTGACCGACTACCGCGCCTGCGTGTTCCTGGATGCCGACACGCTGGTGCTGCGCAACTGTGACGAGCTGTTCGCCTATCCCGAATTCTCGGCCGCGCCCAATGTCTATGAATCGCTGGGCGATTTCCGGCGGCTGAATTCCGGCGTGTTCACCGCGCGGCCCAGCCTGGCCACGTTTGACGCGATGCTGGCGCGGCTGGACGTGCCCGGCGCCTTCTGGCGGCGGACCGACCAGACCTTTCTGGAAAGCTACTTCCCGCGCTGGCACGGGCTGCCGGTCTGCTACAACCTGCTGCAATATGTCTGGTTCAACCTGCCCGAGCTGTGGGACTGGTCGCAGATCCGCATCCTGCACTATCAGTATGAAAAGCCCTGGCAGGCCGATCATCCCCGCGCCGACCGGCTGCGCCCGCTGATCGAGCTGTGGCAGGGCATCGCGGCCGGCGGGCCGATCCCCGATCTGGCCAGCCTGCCGCCGCCGCCCGGGCCATGACGGTGGCGGTGACGGGCGGCACCGGGCTGGTGGGCCGCCATTTCGTGCGCGCGGCGCGGGCCGTGGGGCAGGGGGTAGTGATCCTGTCGCGCCGCCCGCCGCCGCCCGGCACCCTGGCCGCGGGGGTGGACTGGCAGCCGTTCGACCTGGCCGCGCCGCGCCTGCCTGCGGGGGTGACCACGCTGGTCCACTGCGCGCTGGCCCACGAACCCGGCCGCTATCGCGGGGGCGAGGGCGGCGAGCCCGAGCGCTTCGTCCGCCTGAACCGCGACGGGTCCATCGCCCTGTTTGCCGCCGCCCGCGCGGCCGGCGTGGCGCGGGCGGTGTTCCTGTCGTCGCGCGCGGTCTATGACGGCCTGCCGCCGGGGGCCGCGCTGGACGAAGGCGCGGCGCTCGCGCCCGATACGCTCTATGGTCGGGTCAAGGCCCAGGTCGAACGGGCGCTGGACGCCCTGACCGCCCCCGGCTTTCAGACGCTGTCGCTGCGCGCGACCGGGGTCTATGGCCCGGGGCCGGATCACAAATGGGCGGGCCTGTTCGCCGAGTTCGCCGCGGGCCGCCCCATCGCCCCCCGCGCCGGGACCGAGGTGCATGGCGACGACCTGGCCCGCGCGGCCGATCTGGCGCTGGCGGCGGGGGTGACGGGGCCGCTGAACGTGACCGATCTGGTGGTGGACCGGCACGACCTGCTGGCG
>JACXUX010000270.1 GCA_014763725.1 Rhodobacterales bacterium | reverse complement strand
GCGCCCTGGCGCGCGGCCCCCCGTGGTGCCGCCCGCCCCGCCGGTGGCGCGCGCCAGGGCGCGGTCGGCGTCCAGCAGGCGGCGGCCGATCTCGGCGCGCAGGCGTTCGGCATCCTCGGGCGCGATCACGCCGCGGGCCAGGTCGCGGTCGATTTCGGCCATCTGGTCGCGGTAGACGCGCAGGTCATAGGCCGCCGCCGGTTCCGCCGCGGCGCGCGCGCGCAGCATGGCCAGCGCCAGCAGACCCGCCACCGCCGCCGCCATGGCCGTCGCCGCCGCCCAGAAGGTCCATGCCATGCCCGCTTTCCCCCGCCGTCCATTCGAACCCCATGTAATGCCGGCACCCCGGCTGCAAAAGGCCCAAACCGCCGCAGGGGATGTCGCTTTTCTCCCCATTTTGCCGCAGGGCGGCGCGGCTTATCGCTGCGCGCGTTCCATCCAGACAGGGAACACCGGGGCAGGAGTCGCCGCATGCGCCGCTATTCGGTCTTTGCCATCGCCCGCGAGGCGCTACGCTGGCACCAGGGCTGGGAACGCGCCTGGGCCAGTCCCGAGCCGCGCGCGCGCTATGACGCGATCATCGTCGGCGCGGGCGGGCATGGCCTGGCCACCGCCTATTACCTGGGCAAGAACCACGGCATCACCAATGTCGCGGTGATCGAGAAGGGCTGGCTGGGCGGCGGCAACACCGGGCGCAACACCACGATCATCCGGTCGAACTACCTGCAGGACCCCTCGGCCGCGATCTATGAGAAGGCCCGCGCGCTGTATGAGTCGCTGAGCCAGGAGCTGAACTACAACGTCATGTTCAGCCCGCGCGGCCTGCTGATGCTGGCGCAGACCCATCATGAGGTGCGCGGCTACCTGCGCACCGTGCATGCCAACGCGCTGCAGGGGGTCCAGACCGAATTCATCGGCCCCGACCGGGTCAGGCAGCTGGTGCCGATCATCCGGCTGGACGGGCCGCGCTATCCGGTGCTGGGCGCGCTCTATCAGGCGCGCGGGGGCACGGCGCGGCACGATGCGGTGGCCTGGGGCTATGCGCGGGCCTGTTCGGCGATGGGGATGCACATCCTCCAGAACTGCCCGGTCACCGGCGTGCGGTCCGAAGGCGGCCGCGTGACGGGGGTGGACACCGCGCGCGGCTTCATCGGCTGCGACAAGCTGGGCATCGTGGTGGCGGGCCATTCCGGCCAGCTGGCCGAGATGGCGGGCTTCCGCCTGCCGGTCGAGGCGGTGGCGCTGCAGGCGCTGGTCAGCGAACCGGTCAAGCCCTGCATGGACGTGGTGGTGATGGCCAACACCGTGCACGGCTACATGAGCCAGTCCGACAAGGGCGAGATGGTGATCGGCGGCGGCACCGACGGGTTCAACAACTTCACCCAGCGCGGCAGCCATCAGCACATCGAGGAAACGCTGCGCGCACTGATCGAGACCTTCCCCATGCTCAGCCGGCTGAAGATGCTGCGCCAGTGGGGCGGCATAGTCGACATGACGGGCGACCGGTCGCCCATCATCGGCAAGACGCCGCTGGGCAACTGCTTCATCAACTGCGGCTGGGGCACGGGCGGGTTCAAGGCGATCCCCGGCTCGGGCTGGGCGATGGCCGAGCTGATGGCGCGGGGCGAGCCCGGGCCGCTGGCCGCGGCCTTCAGCCTGGACCGCTTCCGCGAGGGCCGCTTCATCGACGAAAGCGTGGCGGCAGGGGTGGCGCATTGAGCGGGCTGCGATCTTTCTGCGAAAGATCGGCGCGGGCCGCACAGGCGGGCGCGACCGGCGACGTGCAGCCGCGGGGGCCGGGGGCGATCCGATCTTTCGCAGAAAGATCGGCGGGCTTTTGCTGCCCGGGCGTGCGGGGCGTCCTGCGACCCCCGGGCGGGTTGACCCTGCGCGGGGGATGCATAGGTTCACGCCCACACCCGCGGGAGATCGAACCATGCACGCCGTCACGCTCCGCCTGCCCGACCTCGACGGCCTTGGCCGGTGCCTGGCGCGCCACCGGGCCAGGATCGCGGGCTTCGTCTTCGGCGCGGTGCCGCAGCTGGTGCTCATGGGGATGGTCGCGGCGCTTTCGGGCGGCGGGCTGTCCGACAGCCCTAGCCAGCGCCCGCCGGTCTATCCCGTCTATTGACGCGGGCGCAGGCGCCCGGTCCAACCGGAAGGGGCGTCCATGCTGATCCTGACCTGTCCCTATTGCGGCATCGCGGCCGAGGAAACCGAACTGGCCCCCGGGGGCGAGGCGCATCTGAAACGGTCCGGCCCCGGGTCGTCCGATCAGGCGTTCGAGGATTACCTGTTTGCCCGCACCAACCCCAAGGGCGTGCATTTCGAACGCTGGCGTCACGTCTATGGCTGCGGGCGCTGGTTCCTGGCCGCGCGCTGCACCGCCACGCTCGAGGTGTTCGGGACCTATCCGGCCCAGACCCCTGCGCCGCCCGAGGACATCCTGCAGAAGATCCGGGCCCGCCGCCCGGGATGGGAGCGCCCCGCATGAGCACCCGCCTTGCCACCGGCGGTCGCCGGATCGACCGCAGCCGGCCTGTCGGCTTCACCTTCAACGGCCGCCGCCTGCGCGGGTTCGCGGGGGACACGCTGGCCTCGGCCCTGCTGGCCAATGGCCAGATGCTGGTCGGCCGCAGCTTCAAGTATCACCGTCCGCGCGGCGTGGTGGCCAGCGGCGTCGAAGAGCCCAACGCCCTGGTGGGCCTGGGCCAGGGCGGAAGGTTCGAGCCCAACGTCCGCGCCACCACGGCCGAGCTGTTCGACGGCCTGACCGCGGTCAGCCAGAACCACTGGCCCAGCCTCGAATTCGACATCGGCGCGCTGAACGGGCTGGTGGCGCGGCTGCTGCCCGCGGGGTTCTACTACAAGACCTTCATCCACCCCCGCCCGTTCTGGAAGCACCTGTTCGAGCCGGTGATCCGCCAGTCGGCGGGCCTGGGCCGCCCCCCGGCCGAGCCCGACGCCGACCGCTATGAACAGGCCTATGCCCATGCCGCGGTGGTGGTGGCGGGCGGCGGCGTGGCGGGTCTGGCCGCGGCGCGGGCGGCGGCGCGCGCCGGGGTCCGGGTCTGGATCTGCGAACAGTCGCCGCATTGGGGCGGCCGCGCGGTCACCGATGACGAGCTGGTCGAGGGCCAGCCCGCCGCCGACTGGGTGGCCGGGGTGCTGGCCGAACTGTCCGCGCTGCCGCATGTGACACTGCGCACCCGCGCCCAGGTCGCCGCGGTGCATGACCACGGCTATGTCCTGGTCGAGGAGCGGCTGGCCGACCACACCCCCGGCGACGGCCGGCCGCGGCGGCGGCTGTGGCGGCTCCGCGCGGGGACCGTGGTGGTGGCCGCCGGCGCGATCGAACGGCCCTTGGCCTTTGCCGGCAACGACGTGCCCGGCGTGATGCTGGCGGGCGCGGTGCGCGACTTCGTCACCGACTATGCCGTCAGCCCGGGCGACCGCACCGTGGTGGTGACCAACAACGACGACGCCTATCGCACGGCGCTGGCGCTGGTGGCGGCGGGGCTGTCGGTGCCCGCTATCGCGGACGCCCGTCCCCGGGTGCAGGGCGACTGGCCCGACCGGGCGCGGGCGGCGGGCATCCGGGTGCTGGCGGGCCATGGCCTGGCCAGCGTGCAGGGTGGCCGGCGGGTCACCGGGGTCGACCTGTGCCTGGCCGCGGGCGAGGGCGCGGCGACCGAACGGCTGGCCTGCGATGCGGTGGCGATGTCGGGCGGCTTTTCGCCCGTGGTGCATCTCTACAGCCACTGCGGCGGCGGGGTGCTGTGGGATGAGGCGATCTCGGCCTTCCGCCCCGACCCCGCGCGCCCGCCCGGGAACCACGACGGCCGGCCGCTGGCCATCGTCTGCGGCGCGGCCGACGGGATCTTCACCACGGCGGGCGCGCCGCAGACGATGG
>JACXUX010000269.1 GCA_014763725.1 Rhodobacterales bacterium | reverse complement strand
CAGCCATAGACCAGCAGGAAGGCCACGCCGCCCCAGCGCATCGCCTCGGCCAGCCAGGGCACGCGGGCCGACACGGCGCCGAACCCCGCCACCCCGGCCGCGATCAGCACCGCATCCGACAGCGCGCAGACCGCCACCACCCAGCCCACATGTTCGCGCCGCAGCCCCTGGCGCAGCACGAAGGCGTTCTGCGCCCCGATCGCCAGGATCAGCGACAGGCTGACCAGAAACCCCGATCCGAAGGCGCCGGCCATGCCCCCCCCGTCATGCAAAGGGCCCCGGCGCGGCCGGGGCCCGGGTCCACCGCCGCGGGCGGCGTCAGAGTTTCGCGGCCACGTCCTCGGGGATGTCGAAGTTGTGGGTCACGGTCTGGACGTCGTCGTCCTCTTCCAGCATGTCGATCAGCTTCATCAGCTTTTGCGCGGTGTCCAGGTCGACCTCGGTGCGCGACTGCGGGCGCCAGACCAGCTTCGACTCGGTCGATTCCCCCAGCGTCTTTTCCAGCGCGTCGGACACTTCGGACAGCGCCTCGACCGGGCAATAGATCCAGTGCCCCTCGTCGTCGCTTTCCACGTCGTCGGCGCCGGCCTCGAGCGCGGCCATCATCACGTCGTCGGCCGATCCGGCGGCGGCGGGATAGCTGATCTCGCCCAGGCGGTCGAAGCTGTGGCTGACGCTGCCGGTCTGGCCCAGGTTGCCGCCGCATTTGGTGAAATAGCTGCGGATGTTGCTGGCCGTGCGGTTCAGGTTGTCGGTCATCGCCTCGACGATGATGGCGATGCCGTTGACGCCATAGCCTTCATAGCGGATCTCGGTGTAATCCGCGGCGTCGCCCAGCTGGCTTTTCTTGATCGCGCGTTCGATCACGTCCTTGGGCATCGACTGGGCCTTGGCGGCCTTGACCGCCAGGCGCAGGCGCGGGTTCTTGTCGGGGTCGGGGTCGCCCATCTTGGCGGCGACGGTGATTTCCTTCGACAGTTTGGAAAACATCTTCGACCGCAGGGCGTCCTGCTTGCCCTTGCGGTGCTGGATGTTGGCCCATTTGGAATGGCCGGCCATGACAGTCCCTGGTCCGTTGTGGCGATTGATGGGTGCCTATACACGCCCGGCCCGCCCGCCCGCAACCCCGGGTCAGAGCGGCCAGATCAGCGGGATCATCAGCGCCGCCACCAGCCCGCACAGGATATCCAGCGGCAGCCCGATGCGCAGGTAGTCGGTAAAGCGGTAGCCGCCCGGGCCATAGACCATCATGTTGGTCTGATAGCCGATGGGCGTGGCAAAGGCGACGGTGGCGGCAAACATCACCGTCACCGCAAAGGGCCGCGGGTCGTGGCCCAGCTGCTGGCCCAGTTCGATCGCGATGGGGGTATAGATCACCGCCACCGCGTTGTTGGACAGCAGTTCCGTCAGCAGCGTGCCAAGAAAGTAGACAGAGAGGATCAGCACCACCGGCTGCATCCCCACCAGCCAGGGGCTGACGGCGCCCACGATCATCTGGACCGCGCCCGACCGCTCCAGCCCCGCGCCCACGGCCAGCATGCCGAAGATCATCGCCAGCAGGCGGCCGTCGATGAATTCGAACGCCTCTTCGGCGTCGACGCAGCGAGTGACCAGCATGACCACCACCGCCAGCACCGCCAGCGCCAGGATCGGCGCCACGTCGAACCCCGACATCACCACCACGAAGGCCAGCGCGCCGATGGCGATGGGCGCATGGCGGCGGCGGAAGGGCTTCACGCTGGGGCGCGTCACGTCGACCATGTCCATGTCTGCGGCCAGGCGCTGGATGTCCGCGGCCGTGCCTTCCAGCAGCAGGGTGTCGCCCACCTGCACCACCAGATCGTCCAGCTGGCGGCCGATGTTCTGGTTGCGCCGGTGCGCGGCCAGCACATAGACGCCATAGCGCCGCCGCAGGCGCATCGACCCCAGGCTGCGTCCGATCATGTGGCAGCCGGGGGTGATCAGAACCTCGACCGTCTCGGTCTGGACCGAGCTGAGCTTGTCCACCAGTCGGATGTCCTTGCGCTGCTGCAGGCCCAGCAGTTCGGTCATCTCGGTGCGCAGCACCACCCGGTCGCCGGCCTGCAGCACGGCACTGGGCAGGTCGCGCCGCAGGCTGGCATCGCCGCGCAGCACGTCGATGACGCGCACGCCTTCGCGGCGGAACAGGTCGACCTCGAGCACGGGCTGCCCGATCAGGCCCGACTCCTCGGGCACCGCGACCTCGGTGAAATATTTCAGCTTGCGCCGGTCGTTCAGCATCACGCCCATCGACTGGCGGTCGGGCAGCAGCCGCGGCGCGGCCAGCATCAGGTAAAGCCCCCCCACCAACGCCAGCGCCAGGCCCAGCGGCGCGATCTCGAAGATGCCGAAGGGTTCCAGCCCCTTGTCGCGCGCCACCCCGTCGACCAGCAGGTTGGTCGAGGTGCCGACCAGCGTGATCATCCCGCCCAGGATGGTCATGTAGCTGAGAGGGATGAGGAATTTCGACGACGACTGGCCCAGCAGGCGGGCCACCTGGATCAGCACCGGGATCATCACCGCCACCACGGGGGTGTTGTTCATCACGGCCGAGGCGGCCACGACGAACAGGAACAGCCCCAGCACCGCCAGCCGCGGATTGCGCCCCGCCTGGCGTTCGGCAATCTGGGTGACCATTTCCAGCGCGCCGGTGCGCGTCAGCCCCCCCATCAGCATGAACATCACCGCGATGGTCCAGGGCGCGGGGTTGGCCAGCGCCCGCACCGCCGCGTCATAGGGCAGGATCCCGGTCACCAGCATGGCGGCGGCGCCCAGGATCGCCACGACCTCGGTCGGATAGACCTCACGCAGGAACAGCACCAGCATGACCGCCATGATGCCGATCGCAACCCAGGGCTCGGCGACGGGCGACAGGGTCAATCCGAACATGGCGGCTCCTTCATGCAAACGCGCCCTGATTGGCAGATTTTTCCGCAGGCGCAAAGCGCCAAGGCGGCGCGGGGGCGCCGGGATCAGGGTTCGGCGGCTTCCAGCCGCCCGCCCAGGCGGATCATGCGCAACCTTTTGGCGCGTCCGGTGCGGTCGTCGGTCTCGACGAAGACGCCCGACAGCGTGGCCTCGCCCCCGGCGGGCTCGAAACGGCCACGGGACATGCCGGTGACGAAGCGGCGCATCGGTTCCAGCTTGTCCATGCCGATGACGGAATCGTAGTCGCCGCACATGCCGGCATCGGTCAGATAGCCGGTGCCGCCGGCCAGGATCTGGGCATCGGCGGTGGGCACATGGGTATGGGTGCCCACGACCAGGCTGGCGCGGCCGTCGCACCAGTGGCCGACGGCCATCTTTTCCGACGTCGCCTCGGCGTGGATGTCGATCACGGTGGCCTGGACGCTGCCGCCCAGGGCATGCGGGCGGAGTGCGGCGTCGAGCGCCGAGAAGGGATCGTCGAAGGGCCGTTTCATGAAGACCTGGCCCAGCGCCTGGGCCACCAGCACCTTGCGGCCCTGGGTGGCCGTGAAGACGCGCGCGCCATGGCCCGGCGCGGTGCGGGCATAGTTCAGCGGGCGCAGCACGCGGGGGTCCTGTTCGACGAAGGACAGCATGTCCTTCTGGTCGAAGGCATGGTCGCCCAGCGTCAGGCAGTCGGCGCCGGCCTGCAGCAGCAGCCGCGCATGTTCGGCCGTCAGCCCCGCCCCGGACGAGGCGTTTTCGGCATTGACCACCACGAAGTCGAGGCCCCAGTCCGCGCGCAGCCCCGGCAGCCGCGCCGCCACCGCCGCCCGGCCCGACCGGCCCATCACATCGCCCAGAAACAGGATCCGCATGGTGTCGGGCATAGGCGCGGCGCGCGGGGCGGGCAAGGGGAAGTTTACGTCCGCCCGGGGCGCGGGGGCCCGGCCGGGCACGGGCGGCACCGCCGGGGGGGTTTCACACCCCC
>JACXUX010000268.1 GCA_014763725.1 Rhodobacterales bacterium | reverse complement strand
GGCGCGGGCCGGGGCGGCGCATGGGTATTTGGGTCAAGAGGAAGGGGGCAGGGGCGCGCCCGAGCTCAGCGCACGCCGAGGCCCGCGCGCATCAGCGTCTTGCGCACCGGGGCCAGCGCATAGAGCGCGCCGAGCGCGGTGGCGCGCAGGTCGCGCAGCGGGCGCGGTTCGACCATCGAGGCGCGGTTGAGCAGGTCGATGCCCAGCACGCGGGCCGTCACCTCGGCATGGCGGGCGCGGTGGTAGCGGTCGAGCATCGGGGCCGCGCCGAGGTTGTCGCGGTCGGCCCGGGCCAGGTCCAGCAGCACGCGCAGGTCGGCCAGGCTCATGTTCAGGCCCTGGGCGCCGATGGGCGGGACGACATGCGCGGCCTCGGCCATCAGGGCGGTGCGTTCGCCCGCCATCCGGTCGGCCAGCTGCGAGATGATGGGCCAGACGGTCAGCCGGGTGGCCAGCGTCAGCCGGCCCAGCACGCCGGCGGAGCGGTCGTTCAGTTCGGCCTCGAACGCCGCGCGCGGCAGGGCCAGCAGGCGGGCGATTTCGCGGCCGCGTTCCATCCAGACCACGGCCGAGGCCGGGCGGCCCTGATGGTCGGGCAGGGGCACCAGCGTGAAGGGCCCGCCCGAGCGGTGGATTTCCGTCGAGACATTGGCGTGCGGCGTGTCATGGCTGACGGCGAAGGCCAGCGCCTTCTGCCCGTAGCGCCAGGTGCGCACGCCGATGCCCAGCGCGCGCCGCACCGGGCTGTCGCGCCCGTCGGCGGCCACGACCAGGCGTGCCGCGACCCGGGTGCCATCCGACAGCGTCACTCGCGCCCCGTTCTGGCGGATGAACACGCCGGTCGTGGCCACGCCGGGGCGGAAGTCGACGTTCGGCACCGTGGCCAGATGCGCCACCATCTCGCGCCGCAACAGCCAGTTGGGCAGGTTCCAGCCGAACGGCTGGTCCGAGATGTCGGCGGCCTCGAAATCGCGGGTCAGCCGCGCCACGGGGGTGGCGCCGCCCGCATCGACGATGCGCATCACCTGCAGGGGCGTGGCGTGCGGGTCCAGCCGGTCCCACAGGCCCGCGGCCTGCAGCACCAGGCGCGAGGGCTGCAGGAAGGCGGTGGTGCGCAGGTCGGCACCCTCGGCCTCGGCCGAGGTCACGGGCGGGGCGGGGTCGGCGCAGACCACCGAGAACCCCGCCGCCGCAAAGGCGGCCGAGGCCGTCAGCCCCGCCACGCCGCCGCCCGACACCATCACGTCGCAACTGATCTGCATCAAGGTCGCCTCCGATCCTGATCGGCAGGGTAGGGCGCAGGACGGGTGGGGCCAAGCGGCAAACGGCCGCGGAACCTAGCCCCGCGAGATCAGAATGAGGACGACGAGGATCACCGGCACGAAGGCCAGCGCGGTCATCGCCAGCGCGACGAAGCCCCAGGTCTGGACGCCGACGACCAGCCAGGTCAGCAGGATCACCAGCGCATACCAGACGTTCGAGATGTCGCGATCGATGTCGCGGGCGATGCGGCCGATCAGGGGCAGGCGAAAGATCAGGCCGCGCGGCGCGGCGTGGGACAGGTCGGTCATGGGGTCTCCCTTTGTTGTCCGATCTAGATAAGATGTGGCCGGATTTCAGCGAATGGCGCAGGCTGTCGCGCGGCAGCCCGCCGCAGCGGCGTGCCGTCGCATGCGGTGGCGGGTGGGGCCGCCTAGGCCAGCGCGCGCAGGAAGCCGGTCAGGTCGTCGGTGTGGTGGTGGATATGCGGCGCGGGGGCGGGCACCTCGGCCACATGCACGGTGCGCAAGCCCATGGCATGGGGCGCGGCCAGGTTGCGGGCGTCATCCTCGAACATCGCGGCGCGGGCGGGGTCCAGCCCGTCGGTGGCAAAGACGGTGGCAAAGGCCGCGGCCTCGGGCTTGGGGCGATAACCGGCATGTTCCACGCCATAGACCGCGTCAAAGGCGTCCTGCAGCCCGCGCGCGGCCAGCACCCGCCGCGCATAGGGGGCCGAGCCGTTGGTATAGACGATCCGCCGCCCCGGCAGCGCCGCCAGCGCCGCGGCCAGCCCCGGGTCGGGCGTCAGGGGCGACAGGTCGATGTCGTGCACCTCATGCAGATAGCCCTCGGGGTCGATGCCGTGTTCGCGCATCAGCCCGGCCAGCGTGGTGCCATGCGTGGCCCAGTAGGCGCGGCGCAGGCGGTCGGCCTGCTCTCGCGACACGGACAGTTCGCGCATCACCCAGTCGGTCATGCGCTGTTCGATCTGGTCGAACAGCCGTGCGCGGGGCGGGTAAAGGGTGTTGTCCAGATCGAACACCCAGGTGGCGACATGGCGGAACAGAGGGGCCGGCATCCTCCACAGATAGGCCGGGGGGCGCCTGCGGGCAAGACTTGCCCATTGCAGGCCGGGGGGGCGCGCGGCTATGGTCCCCGGTCGCAAGGGAGAGTGCGATGAAGGATACGAAGCCGCCGCACAAGGACGCCTATACGCTGATCCTCGAGGCGATCGAAGCGGGCGTCTACAAGGCCGGCGACCGGCTGGTCGAATCGGAACTGGCCGAACGGCTGGGCGTCAGCCGCACCCCGGTGCGCGAGGCGCTGCAGCGGCTGGAAACCCAGTCGATGCTGCACCGCGACGGGCGCAGCCTGATCGTGGCCAGTCTGGACCATACGCAGCTGTCGGAACTCTATGTCGTCCGGGGCGAGCTTGAGGGGCTGGCCGCGCGCCTGGCCGCCCAGCACGCGACCGAGGAAGAGATCCGCGTCCTGCGCACCATGGTGGACGAGGACCGCCGCCTGACCGGCGCCGATCCGCGCGCGCTGAGCCGGGCGAACCGGCGGTTCCACAAGCAGATCCACCTGGCCTGCCACAACCGCTTCCTGGTCCAGCAGCTGGACCTGGTGCACCGGTCGATGGCGCTTATGGCCACCACCAGCTTTGCCGCCGAGGGCCGGGACGAGGTGGGCCTGGACGAACACGACCGCATCGTGCGCGCGATCGAGGCGCGCGATGCCGAGGCCGCCTATCAGGCCATGCGCACCCACATCAGCCGCGCCTTCGAGACGCGGCTGCGGGTCGATGCAGGCGAATTGCGGCTGCGCTAGGCCCGGGCCCGGCCCTGGGTCCGGGGGGCGTCAGGCGGGAAAATCCGCGTCCAGCCGCGCCCCCAGCGCGGCCACGTCGGCCACGACGGTGAAATAGTCGCGCAGCGCATCTTCGGCAAAGCCCTGGGCGATCAGGTGGTCGATCAGCGCCACCAGCGGCTGCCAGTAGCCGCCCACGTCCAGCAGATAGACCGGCTTGCGGTGCAGCCCGATCTGGCGCCAGGTGATCACCTCGAAGAATTCGTCCAGCGTGCCCGCGCCGCCCGGCAGCACCGCGATGGCCTCGGAATTCATGAACATCACCTTCTTGCGTTCGTGCATGTCCTCGGTGATCACGAACTGGGTGACCTGGCGGCGGCCCTGTTCGCGGGCGATCAGGCTGGTCGGGATCACCCCCAGCGTGGGGGCGCCCGCCGCCTCGGCCGCGCGGGCCACGGTGCCCATCAGCCCCACGTCCCCCGCGCCATAGACCAGCCGCCAGCCGCGCGCGCCGATGGCGCGGCCCAGCGCCCCGGCCGCGGCGGCATGGGCCGGGTTCTGCCCGCTGCGCGAGCCGCAGAAGACACAGAGCGAGCGAAGCGGGGACATGGCACCGGATCCTTCGGGAAAAGCTGTTGCACAGCCAGAGATAACGGGCTTTCTGGAGAAAGGACAAGAAGGGGCCGAAGGCGCCCGGCGGGGAAGACGGATGGCGGGCTGGAAGGACATGGGGACGGGCGCACGCGCCGCGGTCCTGGGCGGGGGTGCGGCTGTGGTGGCGGCCGTGGCGGCGTGGCTCTGGCCGGGGACGGCGCCGCCGCCGACCCAGGCGCCGGTGCCGGTGGCCGAGGCC
>JACXUX010000035.1 GCA_014763725.1 Rhodobacterales bacterium | reverse complement strand
CAGGGCCAGATCTGGCGCTGGACGCCGGGCACCGACAGCTGGGAACTGGCCTACCGGTCGCCGATGATCCCGGGCAAGCAGGGCGAACCCGCCCCGCGCGACCTGGGCTATCGCGGCATGACGGTGTTCCAGGGCCGGTCGGATTCCAAGCCGATGCTCTATGCCTCGACCATGTCCACCGTCCTGCGGGGCTGTGCCGCGCATGTGCTGCGGTCCGAGGACGGGCTGCATTTCGAACCCGCCTGCGAACCCGGCATCGGCAACCCGATGATCTCGACCTTTCGCGAGCTGGTGGGATTCGACGGCTGGCTCTACGCCCCCCCGGCGGGCGAGGGGATCCAGTTCAACTCGAACCGGACGGGCGTGCTGAAGCGGTCGAACGACCCGGCCAGCCGCAAGTGGGAAGTGGCCTGCGACCTGGGCTTTGGCGACCCCACGAACAACGGCATCTTCATGATGACGGTGGCGAATGGCCAGCTGTATGCCGGCACGTTCAACAATTTCGAGGGCTACCAGATCTGGACCACCCCGCCTTGCGGCGACGGCCCGCTGAAATGGCGCAAGGTGATCTCTCGCGGCGGGTATCGCGGCCCCCTGTCGGAAATCGCCATGGGCATGGTCGAGTTCAACGGCGCGCTGTATGTCGGCAGTTCCATCCAGAACGGCGGCTACGACCGCACCAATCTGGTGGGCCCCGGCGCGGGCGAGATCATCCGCATCTGGCCCGACGACAGCTGGGACCTGCTGGTCGGCACCCCGCGCGAAACCCCCGACGGGATGAAGCGGCCGCTGTCGGGCATGGGGCCGGGCTTTGACAACATCTTTGCCGGCTACACTTGGCGGATGTGCGTGCATGACGGCTGGCTGTATGTGACCACCTTCGACTGGTCGGTGTTCCTGCAGTATGCGCACCGCCCGTCCCCCACGGCCAAGCGGCTGGTGGGCGCGGTCAGTTTCGAACAGCTGGCCGAGGTGGGCGGCGGGTTCGAGATGTGGCGCACGAAGGACGGGGTGAACTGGCAGCCCGTCACGTTGAACGGCATGGGCAACCCCTACAACTACGGCGGCCGCACCATGGTGTCGACGCCGCACGGCCTGGCGTTGGGCACGGCGAACCCCTTTGGCGGGCCGTCGCCGGCGCGCTTCGCCTCGCGCTGGGAATATGTCGAAAACCCCGATGGCGGGACCGAGGTGTTCCTGGGTTCGGCCGACCACAGGCGCTATGTGCCGCCTGGTCCAGCCGCCCTGCGCGCCCCGGGCGAGGAGGCGGGCGGCGTCGACGTGGCGATCACCGGGGGCACGGGCTATATCGGCCGCGCCCTGATCCCCGAGCTGTTGGCGGCGGGCTATCGCATCCGGGTGCTGGTCCAGCCCGGCACGGGCGGCGCGCTGCCCCGCCACACCGCGCTGGAAACGGTCGACGGCGGGCTGGAGGATCGCGCCGCGCTGGACCGGCTGGTGGCGGGCGCGCGCGTGGTGCTGCACATGGCGGCGCGGCTGGCGGGGTCCTGCGACGTGACGACGCTGCGGCAGACCAATGTCGACGGCACGCATGACCTGCTGCGCGCCTGCCTGAAGGTGCCGCAGATGAAGCGGTTCGTGTTCTTCAGCTCGGTCGCGGTCTATCAGAACCAGTTCAACCAGACCCAGTGGCCGATCCATGAGGCGCATGCCCTGCGCGTGGATGGCGGCGACGATCTGGCCGAATACGGCATGACCAAGATCGCGGGCGAAAACCTGACCCGGCACTATTCCCGCAAGGGCCGGTTCGAACATGCGATCCTGCGCTTTGCGCTGGTCTATGGCGTGGGCGACCCGCTGGTCGATCCGATGCTGCGCGACAATGCCCCGAACCCCGAATTCGGCGCCGGCCGCGGCGGGGTCCAGCCGCGCCAGTTCGTGCATATCCGCGACGCGGTCGAGGCGATCCTGCGCGCGTGCTTCCTGCCCGAGGCGCGGAACGATACCTTCAACGTGGCCGGTCCCGATGTGATCACCTATCGCGAGATGGGCAAGATGACCCGCATCGCGCTGGGCACGGCCACGCTGGACGACCAGACGCCCGATACCGAACGGATCTGGCGCCGCTATGTCCAGCAATACGACATGGGCCGTGCGCTGCGGGTGATGGGCTTCCGCCCCACCGTCCCCTTTGCCGAGGGCCTGCGCGAGATCGTGGCCGCGCAGCAGGCCGCAGGCGCCGTGGCGGGGCAGGGCGGGGCGGCGGTGCCTGACGGGGTCGAGCTGCAGATGACCGACCCGCGTGCCCCCGAACCCGCGGCGCCGGATCCGGCAGACCCCCCGGAACCCGGCCCCCTGCCGGCCGCCGAGGAGATAACATGACGACGCAGATGGCGCGTTCTGATAGTCATCGGGAATCAAGGGGCCCGGCCGGAAACGGTGGCATTGCGGGCTGAGGAAAGGATTGCAGGATGCAGGATCAGGATTGGTCGCAAGGCTTTGAGGGCGGCGCCGCCGAAGGGAGGCAGGCGATCCGGCAGGCGCGCACGCTGATGCAGCAGGGCAATATCGCCGAGGCGCGCTATGCGCTGGAGCAGATGCTGAACCAGGACCCCCAGAACGTCCAGGCGCTGTTGACCTATGCGATGACCTTCCAGCGCGAGGGCAACCTGGAAGAGGCCGCCCGCTATGTCGAGGATGCGATGGCCGCCGACCCCCGCAACGCCATCGCGCCGCTGATGGCCGGGATGATCGGGCTGCAGGGCGGCAACACCGACTATGCCGAAACCCATTTCGCCCGGGCGCTGGAACTGAACCCCCGCTCGCAACAGGCGCTGATGGGCATCGCCCGGCTGCACCGGATGACCAACGACAACCAGGGCGCGATCGAGGTGCTGCAGCGCATGGTCGAGATGGACCCGCAGTCGGTCCAGGCCCGCCACCAGCTGGCCGGGGCGCTGATGCGCGCGGGCCGCACCGAAGAGGCGCGCGAACATCTGGAACATGTGCTGACGATCAGCCCGGGCGACGCCCGCGCGCTGGACCGGCTGGCCAACCTGTATGGCGAGGCCGAGGGCGGCGAACAGGCGATCGGCATGCTGGAAGAGGCGCTGAAGGCCGAACCGGACAACCGGCGCGTCATGCTCTCGCTGGGCCGGGCGCGGCTGAAGGCGGGTGACTTCAAGGGCGCCGAACAGGTGCTGCGCCGCGCCCTGGCCGCCAAGGCGCCCGCCGCGGTCGTCAACGCCGTGCTGGCCGAGGCGCTGATCGGCCAGAAGAAGCTGACCGAGGCACGCCGCCTGCTGTCGCAGATGCCGCAGCGCGGGCCGATGCACACCGCCGCCCAGCGTCTGTATGGCGAGGCCTTTGCCGCCGAGGGCAAGTGGAAGCAGGCCGAGGAGAGCTTCCGCGCTGCGCTGCTGGCCCAGCCGGGGGCCGAGGGCAAGGCCGCGCTGGACCGCGTGGTGGCCGCCAAGGCGGCCGACCCCGATCTGGCGCCCGAGGCGGTGATCGAGCTGTTCCGGGCCGAACTGGCGCGGACCCGCTCGGGCGGGCCGGGTGCGGGCGCGGCAGGCGGTCGGCGCGGCCGGCGCCCCGGCATGGGCGGCGGCGCGATGGGCGGCGGCATGATGCGCGGCCGCGGCATGGGGGCCGGCATGGGCGGCGGCATGGCGGGGCCCATGGCCGGCGGCGGCATGATGCGCCGCCGGATGGGCATGGGCATGGCCGGTGGTCCGATGGCGGGCGGCGCCCAAGGTGCGGCCCCGCAGCAGGGCATGATGCCGGTCGGCGGCCCCGGGGTCGGCATGGGCCGCGGTGGCGCGGGCGGTTTCCGCGGGCTGATGATGCGGCGCCGGCAGCAGCCGGGCCCGGGCGACGATCAGGGCTGACCAGCCCCCCGCATGACGCGCGCCCCGGGCCCCGATCGGGCCCGGGACACTGAAAACCAGGCAATCGCTCTGCCACCGCAGGCAAGGGGCCAAGGGAAACCGACACCATGATCCGCAAGATCTGCGACTGCGCCGCCGTCGACTACGGCACATCCGACCGGCTGATGGTCCTGTTCAGCTCCAAGCCCGCGATGCGGCGCGACGTGTTCGACTATGTCACCTTCGTGCAGAACATGCCGCATACCAAGCTGTTCCTGCGCGATGCGCAGTCGGACTACCTGTATCACACGGGCATCCAGGGGCTGACGTCCTCGATCGACGAGACGGTCGAATTCCTCAAGGTCTTCATCAAGCGGATGAAGCCCGGGCGGATCACCTTCATGGGCATGTCGGGTGGCGGCTATGCGGCCACGCTGCATGCGCATCTGGTGGGGCGTGACCCGGAATGCCGGGTGGACGATGTCCATGTGCAGTCCAGCATCTCGTTCCTGGATCCGGCCGTGCGCGACCGGCTGGGCGGGGGGGAACGCTTTACCGGCCTGTTCCAGAACCTGGCCGATTTCGTCGCCAGCCGGGGCGAGACGCATCGCTATGCCGACCTGGCCAAGGTGATCGCCGAATCGCCCGGGGCCGTGCGCCTGCTGCGGATGTATTACGCCAAGGGCGAACAGATCGACACGCTGCAGGCCCAGAACCTGGTCCAGTTCCCGCATGTCCAGGCCGTGCCCCATCCCAGCCATTCGCACATGATGCTGGGCATGACGCTGATGCGCGAGGGCACGCTGTATCGCGACATCGAGATGTCGGTGGACGAGCTGCTGGCCACCAACCCCTCGGCCGACCCGGTGCCGCACATGGTGCCCACCAACCTGGGCCTGGGCGGGATGATGGCGCGCCAGGCCTGACGGCCGCGCATCGGTCAGGCAGGGGGCCGGGGGTGCAACCCGGGCCCCCTTCGTTTGCGGGCCTGGCCCCCGGCCGTGGGTTTCGCCGCCGCGGCGCGGCCGCTCTGCAGCGTCAGGCCGAAGAACAGCACGATCCCCAGCAGGAACACCAGCGCCGACCCCAGCGCCAGCGATCCCGTGGGTTTCAGGATCAGCAGCGCGCCGATGAACTGCACCGTGATGATGACATACAGCGTCCAGGCGATCACCAGCCGGGGCACCCGGCTCATGAAATAGGCGCCAAAGGGGACGCCCAGCATCACCACCGGAATGCAGACCAGCCAGTAGTCGATCACCGCCGGCTGCACGTCGCGCAGCAGGAAGAAATGCGTCAGGTTGCCCACCCAGGCGTTCGACGCCATCAGGATGACCGAGGTGGGCGTCGCCACCTTTTCCGAAAGGTTATATTTCATCGTGACATAGGCAAAGGTGCAGATGTCCACCCCGTTGCCCAGCACGCCGCTGAAGCAGCCGCCGATGAAGCCCACGGCCAGCAGCTCGGCCACCTGGGCCTGGCTCAGCCCCGGCAGGCTGTCGACCGCCTGCCGCTTGCGGATGTGGTTGATGAAGAACAGCGCGATGCCGAAGGCCAGCCAGAAGGTGACGAACATCATCTTGGAAAACTTGGGCGGCACCAGCGGCGCGATCCAGAAGCTGGCGACCAGCACCCCCAGGGTCGAGGCGACCAGCGCAATCTTCAGATAGGTGGTTTCCACCGGCACCCGGCGGGCGATGATCCACAGCGTGGCCGCGCCCATGCCGATGCTCTGGATCGCCAGGCTGAAGTTGCGCGCGATCTCGGGCGGGATGGCATAGACCAGCGTCATCACCGGAAAGGCCACCGCGCCGCCGCCTTCGGGCGTGGCCCCGGCGATGAACGATCCGAAGATCATGGTGATGGTCATGTAGTACTTGGTCGCGAACAGGCCCCACTGGCCGGTGGCGGTCATGTAGCTGGCCCAGATCGCATAGACGCAGGCCACGGGAAGAATGAAGATCAGCAAGGTCCGGCGGCTGGGTGTCATGACGCCCTCGGGAAATGACGTTGCAGGAACAGCCCCCCCCTTAGCACGAAGGCCCGCGGAAGTCGTTCCGAAACCGTGGCGCGGGCGAGGCCCGATCCGGCCTTGATCCGCAGGCAGGCCTGTTGCACAAGATCGCGCCATGTTCCCCGGGTCGCCCGGCGCCGGCCGACCTGCATTTCCGAGCCGCGGCCGACAGGGCGGCGGGCCAGGGGTCGGCCGGCCCCGCATTTCGAAGGAGAATTCCCGTGCCGCGCAATCTTGTCTTCATCACCTATGACAGCTGCCGGCTTGATTCGGCGCTGGCGGCCAAGGCGCCGAACCTGAACCGTCTGGGCGAGATCGAGGCGCGGTGGTCCTATGCGTCGTGGACTGCGCCTTCGCATTACGCCTACATGATGGGCCTGGTGCCGCACAAATCGCCGCCGCATGTCTATGCGTCGGATGTCTACAAGGAGGATTTCCGCCGCTGGACCGACCGGCTGGAAATCCCGCGCCTGCAGTTCGAGACCTTCCTGCCCGAACTGTCGCTGCCCGCCATGCTGCGCAAGCACGGCTATCGCAACTTTGCCCGCGTCTCGATGCCGGTGCTGAACCCCTTCACCGGGGTCAACCGCGCCTTCGACGACTATCGGCTGATGCAGAATCACAATGATTTCGCGGGCATGGTGAAGGAGATCGCCTTCAGCGACACGCAGCCCAGCTTCTGGTTCCTGAACCTGGGGGAAACGCACTATCCCTACATGCTGAAGGATGCCGAACTGCCGCATATCTCGGGCCTGCATGGCGTGACCAAGGCGCTGGCCAAGGGCCAGGACGCCGGCGGCCAGGTCGACCGCAAGGAGATGAGCCTCGAGGAGTTCTTTTCCGACACGGTGATGCGCGGCCTGCACCAGCAGCAGATCCGCTGTGTGGAATACCTCGACGGCCTGCTGGGCGCGCTGTTCGACAAGGCGCCCGCGAACACCTGGTTCATGATCATGGGCGACCATGGCGAGGCCTTTGGCGAAGAGGGCTACTTCGGCCACGGGCCCGTCATGCACAAGAAGGTGTTCGAGGTGCCCTTCGTCGAAGGGCTGCGCCCGGCCTGATCCATCCGGCGGCGCGACATATTCTTTGGGCTTTCAAGGCCCGACGGCAAAAGAGTCGTTGTCACGCCCGCGTGACGTAGGGTAACCTTTCGAGAGTACAAGTGTCACGGCCCGTTGCGGCGGTTGGCGGGGTGGGGGGTGCACCTGCCTTGCGGCTTGAGGGGCACTTGATGAAAGACATTCGGTTTACGGCAGGCAGTGCGCCTGTCACCTGCGATTTCGACGTGATCATCTGCGGCGGGGGGATGGCGGGGCTGACGCTGGCGCGCCAGCTGCGGCGCGAACAGCCCCGGGCCCGCGTCGCCGTGGTGGACCGCCTGACCCGCCCGCTGCCCGAGGCCGCCTTCAAGATCGGGGAAAGCACGGTCGAACTGGCGGGCTATTACCTGCGCGACATGCTGGGCCTGGCCGACTATCTGGACCGGGCGCATCTGCGCAAGCTGGGCATCCGCATGTATTTCCCGCCCGCCAACGGGGACGACACCGATTTCGCCAGCCGGCCCGAGGTGGGGCTGTCGATGTTCGCCACCGTGCCCGCGCATCAGATCGACCGCGGCCGGTTCGAACAGGACCTGCGCGAGATGATCGTGGACGACGGGGTCACGCTGATCGAGGGCGCGCGGATCGACGCCGTCACCCTGGGCGAGGCCGGCGCGCCGCACATCTTGTCCTTCTATCACGGCGCCGACGAACAACCGACCCGCCTGACCGGCCGCTGGGTGGTGGATGCCGCGGGCCGCCAGCGCATGCTGCAGCGCCAGCCGGGCCTGGGCCACCGGCGCGAGGCCGACCACAATGCCGTCTGGTTCCGCGTCGACGGCCGGGTGGATGTCGAGGATCTGGTGCCCGCCGCCAACCGCGCCTGGCACGACCGGACGCCCGGCAACAAGCGCTGGTTCGCCACCAGCCATCTGGTGGGCAAGGGCTACTGGGTCTGGATCATCCCGCTGAAGGGCGACCGCACCTCGATCGGGATCGTGGCCGACAGCAACCTGCACCCGATCGAGGGTTATCAGTCGATGGATCGCGCCCGCGCCTGGCTGGCGCAGCGCGAACCTGCGCTGGCGCGCCGGCTCGAGGACTTTGCGATCATGGATTTCGGCCTGATCCGCAACTACAGCCACACCTCGCACCGGGTGATTTCGGCCGACCGCTGGGCCTGCACGGGCGATGCCGGGGTCTTTGCCGATCCGCTCTATGCCCCCGGCGCGGACCTGATCGCCTTTGCCAACAGCTGCATCAGCTGGCTGGTGGGCCAGGACCTGGACGGCCGCCTGACGCCCGAGATGGCGGATGAGAAGAGCCGCTTCATCATCTCGCTGGCCGAGCTGCTGACGCGGTCGATCCAGACCAACTATCACCTGCTGGGGTCGGCCCAGGCGATGGGGACCAAGCTGTTCTGGGACTTCACCGCCGGCTGGGCCGTGGTGCAGCCGCTGATGTTCGGCAAGGGCTTTCTGGACACCCGGGCGCATGCCGAGGTGCGCGCGGCCACGCGGCAGTTCTTCTTCCTGTCGCTGCAGATGAACCAGATGTTCCTGGACTGGGCCGAACGCGGCGGGGCGCGGGCGGGCTATGACTTTATCGACTATCTGACCGTCGATGCCATCCGCGACATGCGGGCGCGCAACCTGATCCCGAACAAGCCGATCCCCGACCTGATCGCCGATGCGCGGGAAAACATGGGCCTGATGGAGGAGCTGGCGCTGGCCATCTTCCGCATCGCCGTGGCCGATGTGCTGCCCGACCGGCTGGAGCAGATCGAGGGCAAGTGGCTGAATCCCTGTGCGATCAGCCTCGACCCCGCAACCTGGGAGGAGCGCGGCCTGTTCCGCCCCCGCACCGCCCCGCGCGACACCGCCCACATGACGGAACAGCTGGGCCAACTGTTCGGCGTGCCGGTGCGCGTGCCGGCCTGATGCGGCCGGTTCACGCCGTTTCGATGCCGGGCGGGCTTGATGCCCTGTGCCTGCGGCGTTAGCTTGCCGCGGGCAAGGTTGGAGCCCTCGGGGCATTGTGACGGGTCGGTGCGCCCGGTCGAAAGGATAGAATGAAGCTCGATCTCATCGGCACGGGTCTGGGCCGGACCGGCACGCTTTCGTTGCGCTCGGCTCTCGAAACGCTGGGATACCCCTGCTATCACATGGTCGATCTACTGTTCGACCCCTACCGCAAGAGCGACGTCGACTTCTGGCTTGAGGTCGCCGAAAACCCCGAACAGGTCGACCGCGACTGGACGCGGGTCTTTGCGGGCTATCGCGCGACGGTCGACTATCCGTCCTGCACGGTCTGGCGCCAGCTGGCCCAAGCCTACCCCGAGGCGAAGCTGATCTTCACCCATCACCCCCGCGGGCCCAAGGGCTGGTATGATTCGACCGTTGCCACGATCTATTCCGGCACGGGGTTCGAGGCGGGCACCGAATTCGGCGCCAAGGTCAATGCGATGATGGACACGCTGGTCTGGCACGGGCTGATGCAGGACATGATGGACGACGAAGCCCGCGCCATCGCCCGTTACAATGCCCATTTCGAAGAGGTGCGCGACACCATCCCCGCCGACCGGCTGCTGGTCTACAGCGTCGAAGAGGGGTGGGGCCCGCTCTGCGCCTTCCTGGGCGTGCCGGTTCCAGACGAACCCTTCCCCCAGGTCAACGGTCGCGAACACATGGCGCGCATCACGACGCGGCTGCAGCGGATGCGCAATTTCGGCCTGCGCCGCTAGGGGCGGGTCTTCGGCGCCCGGCCTGCGGGCGCCGTCCTTGCCGTGCCGGCCTCAGGTCTTGGCAGAGATGTAACGCGCGACGACGCCGCCCAGGGTCTGGATGTCGGCAAAGTTCTCGGGCCGGAAATCGGCATCGGCCAGCTGAAAGCCGAAGCGGTTCTCGATCCGCGACACCAGGTCGACCACTGCAAAGCTGTCGAGTTCAAGCCCGCCCTCGAACAGGGGGGTGGTGGCGTTGATGCTCGCGGGGTCGATCTTCATCTCGCGCACGATCAGGGCCATCAGGTCTTCGGTAACTTGGTTTGTCATGAAAATGTTCCTGCCTTGCCGTCCCGGGCGCCACAGGACTGGCACCCCGGGTGCAATCTACCCTGGCCCGCGTGAAGTCAACTGCGCAAACCGTCGTCAGCCCTGGGCGGATGCCTTTTCCGCCGCCAGTGCGGCCAGCCTGCGCCGGTCGACCTTGCCCGATGCCAGCATGGGCATCTCGGCCAGGACATGCAGCACATCGGGCACCGCGCGCGCGGGCAGCTCGGCGCGGCAGGCCGTCAGCAGGTCGTCGGGGGTCGTGGCATCAGGCCGGGTCAGCGTGACAAAGGCCGCCAGCCCCACACCCCGCCGCGACTGGCCCGCCGCCACAACGGCCGACAGGGCGACGCCGGGGGCGCGGGCCAGCACGCCCTCGATCTGGCCCAGGTGGACCAGCAGGCCGTCGCGGTTCACCGCATGGTCGGCGCGGCCCATCACCTCGATCCAGGGGGCATCGCCGCCGTCCGGCGCGGGGTGCAGGCGCACCAGGTCGCCCGTGGGCCACAGGTCCGGCGCCGGCACCGTCAGCGCCCCGGTGGCCGGGTCGCAATAGCCCAGGAACCCCGCCCCGTGCCGCATGCGCATGGGCAGCGCGCCCTCGGCGGCCGGGTCGGGGTCGGCCTGGGGTTCGATCGCCAGGCGCACGTTGTCCACCAGCGGGCCCGCCGTCAGATGGCGCAGCGCGGCGGGGCCGTCGGGGCGGCCTGCGCTGATGACGCCCATTTCGGTCGACCCGTACAGGTTCACCAGCGGGCCGTGATCGGCCTCGAAGGCTGCGGCCTCGGCCGCGGCCAGCCGGTCGCCCGCTACCACGATCAGCCGCGCCCGGCCCGCCTTGCGCCCCAGCGCCATGATCGACCGGCACTGGCTGGGCACCAGGAACATCGCCGTGGGCTGAAAGCTGCGCTGCGCCTGAAAGATCACCAGCGGGTTGCCGCGCGCGGCCAGCCTGATCGCGGCGCCTACCTGCAGCGCGGGCAGGAAGGCCGCGCCAAAGCCGAACATGTGGTTCACCGGCACCGGGATCAGCACCCGGTCCTGTCCGGTCAGGCCCAGCCGCGCCACCGCCGCCGCGGCATTGGCATAAAGGCTGGGCGTGTCGTGCAGCACCCATTTCGGCGTGCCCGTGGTGCCCGAGCTGCGCAGCCAGATGCGGCCCCGGTCGTCCGGGGCGGGGTCGGTCCCGGCGTCCTGCGGCAGCAGCGTCAGGTCCCCGATCGGCTGGCCGGGTTCGGGCGGGATCGCCACCGCATCGCAGAAGGCGGGCCAGTCGGGCGTTTCGGCCCGGGCGGGGCGCGGGATCAGCGCGGCCCGGGTGCCGGTTTCCAGCGCGGCGATCAGCACCGCCATGGCGCCCAGGCCCGCATCCATCGCGATGCAGATCCGCCGGCCGGTCAGCCCCCCGGCCGCCAGCCGGTCCTTGACCTGCGCCACGCGAAGGGCCAGCTCGGCGCCCGAAATCTCTTCGACACCATCGCCCACGGGGGCCTGCCGGTCGGGGTTCAGCAAGGGATAGGTGGTCATCGCGGGCCTCGTGCAGGGCAGGGGGGCGGCGCGCCCGGGCCGGGGCCGGGCGCGGGGGATCAGGTCGGCCGCTCGATCAGCGCCTGTTCGGCGCCGGGCTTGGCCAGCAGGGCGGGCAGGAAGATTTCCGTCACCAGAAGCGGCGCGTCGAACAGATGAAACAGCGTCCGCCGCGCCCAATAGCCCGTTTCGGGCCCCGCATGCCGCCAGCGGATCAGCGGGAACAGCGGCGCGCCCGGCCGGATGTGGCTGAACTGCCGTGCGGTCCAGGGGCTGGGCCGTTCGCCCGCGAACAGCAGCGACCCCAGCGGCCGCGTGCCCAGTTCCACGATGCGGGGATGGGTGCGCAGGATGTCCGAGGTAAAGACCGTCCGCGCGATCAGCAGCGGCTCGTCCGCATGGGACAGGCAGACCTCGCGCAGCGTGGCAGGCCCGCCCTCGGGGAAGAAGCCGGCCTCGTCGGGGTTCAGCGGCCCGTCCTCCTGCCGGCGCACGGTCACGTCGATCGCCCCGCCTGCCGCGCGGCCCACCGCCGCCGTCATCGAGGTTTCCAGTCCCACCCAGCCCTGCACCAGCGGCGGCAAGCCCTGGTCCTGCTGCGGATCGAAATTCCGCCAGTCACCCGATATCACGACCAATTCCTTTCGCGAAAACCTTGCGGTCAATGCAGATCAAGTAAATCACGCCGCCGTGACGGATGCCATGGGGCCGCGGCGGCAGAAAAGCGGATTCGGTGCCAGATCGCCGGATGCGCAGAGCTAGGCAGGGCGGGGCGATCATGTTATGCCCGATCCGCATCCGCGCGGGTGCGGGTCCTGTCGCGGCGGCGGCGGCCCGGTCGGCGTGCATTCTGGGCCCCGCGCCCGCAAGGTTTTCGACAGGCAGGCACGGCTTATGGCAAAGGTCCTCGTCACTGGTCCGACAGGGGCATCAGGCCAGTATATCCTGGAACGGCTGATGACCACGGACCATGACGTCCGCGTGCTGGCGCTGCCGGATTCGATCCACCGCATGAACTTTCGCGACCGGATCGAGATCGTGCCCGGCCATCTGCACGACCGCCAGTCGCTGGATGAGGCGCTGGAAGGCGTCGAGATCGTCTTTCACGCCGCCCTGATCAGCCCGCCCCCCGCCCTGACGCCCGAACGGATGACCGAGGTGAACGCCCGCGGCACCGCCGCGCTGGTGGCTGCCGCGGCCGGGCGGGTGCGGCGGTTCGTGCTGGTCAGCTCGAACAACGTGTTCTCGCCCCACCGGTCGCCCGCGGTCTGGCCCCTGCGGGACGAGGCGCTGCGCATGGCGCATGGCAACCCGCAGCAGACCGCCCTGGGCGAAAGCCTGATCGCGGCCGAGGATGCCGTCTTTGACGCGGCCGACCGGGGGCTGTTCGAACATTGCACGCTGCGCCCCACGGTGATCGCCGGCCGCGCGGGCGGGTTCATCGACAATCTGGTGACCGGCATCCTGCGCGGCACGGCCAACCTGGACCTGCAGCGCCGGATGTGGGACGTGATGCAATGGACCCACGGGTCCGATCTGGCGCGGGCGGCGCTGCTGGTGGCGGGGCATGACCAGGCCGCGAACCGCTGCTTTACCGTGGCGGGCGATCAGCCGGTGACGATCTACGACATCCAGGCCATGCTGTGGGACCTGATGAACATCGGTCGGCCCGGCAACCCCTATGCCGAGACCGCGTCGCTGAACAACCTGGGCCTGCCCAAGTTCGAGGCTGCGGGGCTCAAGGCGCTGGGCTGGGCGCCGCAGATGACGATGCGCGACTGCCTGGCCGAATGTCTGGGGCGGCTGGAATTCCATTCCTCGGCCTCGCTGCGGCTGCCCCCGCACATGGTGGACAGCTGAGACAGGGGCGCGATCAGGTGCAGGAACGGAACAGACAGCCATGACCAGCGTCCTTGTCAGCGAAACCCGCAGCCGGCTGGGCGCGGCCGTGCGCGATCTGCTGGTCGCGCGCGCCATTCCGGTGGCCGAGGCCGGGAATGCGGTCGGCGTGCCCCCCGGCGCCGCGCTGATCGTGACCGACCTGGCGCCGGCGCTGATGGCGGGGGTGGCCCCGTCCCGGGCCGGCCTGCCCGAGGATCGCCACGCCCGCATCGCGGATCTGATCGCGGCCGTGGCGGCGCAGGGCGGGCGCGTGGTGCTGGTCAGCGGTCTGATGCCGCTGCCCGGGGTGCCGCCCGTCACACAGGCCGAACGCGACGCCCGCCGGATCGAGGCGGCGCTGGCCGAACGCGCCGCGGCGCAGGCGGTGATCCTGCGCGTGTCCGACGTGATGGACCCCGCCGACCCCGACCTGCGCGCCGCGATCCGCGCGCTGATCGACGCCAGCCCCGTGGTGGGCTGGCCGCTGACCGATCAGCTCCAGGCGATCGGGCTGGCCGATCTGGCCGCCGCAGCGGTGGCCGCGGTCCAGGCCCGCGGGGTGCAGGGCAAGTGGTTCGACATCGTCCACCCCGAGGCCGCCAGCCGCGTCGCCGTCCAGGCCGAGGCGCAGCGCATCGCCCGCCTGCTGGTCGACCCCGACGTGACCGAGGTGCAGTGCCGCCCCGCCTATCCGCCCGTCACCGCCCGGCGCGACGGCACTGCCGCGGCCGAGGCGCTGCATGTCCGCCCGCGCGACTCGCTCTTCGTGCTGCTGGCGCAGGCGATCCAGGGCATGATCGCCCAGGCGGCGCAGCAGGGCACGATCCCGCCCATCCGCCCGCCCATGCCGGCCGTGCATCGCGCGCTGGAAACCGGGGCGCTGCCGCTGGCGGGCATGACGGCGGTGGTCACCGGCGCCACGGGCCAGATCGGCGGCGCGGCCGTTCGGATGCTGCTGCGGCTGGGCGCGGATGTGGTGGGCGTGGCGCGCGGGGCTGAGGCCGGCGCGCGAATGGCGGCGGCCCTGGCCGAGGAACACGACTTCCTGGCCCGCCAGCGCCGCCGGCTGGATGCCGAACGGGTCCGCCGCGACGGCGGGGCGCCGGTGGCGGGCGACCCGGGCCGGTTCCGGTTCGTCCCGGCCGATCTGGCCGACCGCGCGGCGCTGACGGACCTGGCCGCCCGGCTGACCGCCATGGCGCCGCGCATCGACATCCTGATCCATGCCGCGGGCGCCATCACCCGCGAACGGCAGGAAACGCCCCAGGGGGTCGAGGCGACGCTGGCGCTGCACCTGCTGGCGCCGGTGGCGCTGACGCGGCTGCTGGCCGGGCCGCTGGCGGCGGCTGGCCGGGCCGGCGGGGCCTGGGTGGTCAGCCCGGTGACCCAGGCGCAGGCCGAACATCCCTATGACCCCGCCGATCTGCAAAGCCGGGCCGCCTATCTGCCGGCCGAGGTTCTGGCCCGCGCCCAGTCGGGTCTGGTGGCAATGACCGGCGCGCTGGCCGAGGCGATGACCGGGTCAGGCGTCCGAATCGCGGCGGTGGCGCTGCCCGCGGTGCGCACGCCCTTCCTGCTGCCGCTGGACGAACCGCTGACCGGGGGCGTCACCGCCCAGCAGGTCGCCCAGACCCAGCGCGAACAGCGCCGGATGCAGATGGACACCCCCGCCCATGCCGCCAGCCGCCTGATCGAGGTGATGCTGGCCGCCGAATTCGCCGAGGCGCATGGTTGCCTGATCCAGGGCGACGCGATCGCCGGACCCGCCCTGCCGCCCGGGGACGACCGGGCGCGCGCGGGCGCGCTGTGGTCGGCCTGCGCCGCGCTGTCGGGCCTGCCGGAATGAGCAAGACTTCGCGATCCGGCTGCAAGGCCGCTGGACGCAGGGCACCGCCCCCGGCATTCTACGCCGCAGAGGCTTACCCGCAGGAACCGCAGCGCCGCACCGCAAAAGGACAGGGGCCATGGCCAGATCGACTGATCGACGCAGAATGATACCGGACCTTCCCGCCTTCTTCTCGAACCTCGTCTATTATGTCCCGCTGGGACTGCTGATCCTGGCCTTTTTGGTGGGCGTGGGTATCGTGGCGGTGCCCGAACCCGCCACCGCCGCCGAAAAGGTCGAACGCACGATCCGCATCGACGGCATCCGGCGCAGCTACACGGTCTATCTGCCCCGCAATGCGGCCAGCAAGCGCGACCTGCGGGTGATGTTCGTGTTCCACCCCGCCATCGGCACCGGCAAGTTCATGGAGGAGGCGACGCGCCTGCACCAGATGCCCGGGTCGGACGACTTCATCGTCGTCTATCCCGACGGCTTCATGCGCACCTGGAACGCGGGCAGCTGCTGCGGCATGGCCGAAAAGCGCAACATCGACGACGTGGGCTTCTTCAAGGCGATGATGCGCGACGTGGGCACCATGGCCTCGATCCGGCCCAAGGCCTACCTGACCGGGTTTTCGAACGGCGCGCTGCTGGTCTATCACCTGATGTGCAAGGCGGGCGATCAGGTCGCGGCGGCCGCGCCCTTTGCCGCCTATCTGCCGCCCGACCAGCTGCGCAACTGCCGCGGCGGGCCGGTGCCGCTGATGCACATGCATGGCGATGCCGACCCCGGCGCCCCGGTCGAGGGCGGGCAGACCAACTACCTGGGCTTTCTGCCGCCCGCGCGCCAGACGGTCGAGGCGGTGGCCCGCATGAACGGCGCCGACCTGGGCAGCCCCGGCTATGTCGAGATGCCGGCGCTGGGCACCATCTGCCTGCGCTATACCGGTCGGACCGCGGCGGCCGAGGCCAGCCTGTGCGTCATCCCGGGGCTGGGCCATGTCTGGCCGGGGATGGAGGCGCGCAGCGAGGGCGGCGGCAAGTTCGGCCCCGCCCGGCCCGACCTGCAGGGGTCGGCCGCCGTGATGCGCTTCTTCCTGCGGCACTGACGGGGCGCGATGCAATCCCCC
>JACXUX010000267.1 GCA_014763725.1 Rhodobacterales bacterium | reverse complement strand
CGATGCGCCAGACCGGCCGCGACATGCACGAGAAATACAAGGAAACCTCGCTGGGTGGCCTGGCAGTTCTTCACCGATCTGGCGGGGCGGCGGGGGCTGCGGCTCTAGCGCTCAGCAGTTCGGCACGTTCACGGCCAGGCCCCCCAGCGAGGTTTCCTTGTATTTCTCGTGCATGTCGCGGCCGGTCTGGCGCATCGTCTCGATGCAGACATCCAGGCTGACCAGATGCTGCCCGTCGCCGCGCATCGCCAGGCTTGCGGCCGACACGGCCTTGATCGCGCCCAGCCCGTTCCTTTCGATGCAGGGCACCTGGACCAGCCCCCTGACCGGGTCGCAGGTCATGCCCAGGTGGTGTTCCAGCGCGATTTCGGCCGCGTTTTCAACCTGTTCCGGGCTGCCCCCCAGCACGGCGGCCAGACCCGCGGCGGCCATGGCGGCGGCCGATCCCACCTCGGCCTGACAGCCGCATTCGGCGCCCGAGATGCTGGCATTGTGCTTGACCAGCCCGCCGATGGCCGCGGCGGTCAGCAGGAAGTCGCCCACGCGCGCCGCACTCGCCCCCGGCACATGGTCCAGCCAGTAGCGGATGACCGCGGGCACCACGCCCGCGGCCCCGTTGGTGGGGGCGGTGACGACCTGTCCACCGGCGGCGTTTTCCTCGTTCACCGCCATGGCATACAGGCTCATCCAGTCGTTGATCGTGTGCGGTGCGGTCAGGTTGCGCCCGCGTTCGGCCAGCAGCGCCTGGTGGATTCCATGGGCACGACGGCGCACCTTCAGCCCCCCGGGCAGGATGCCCGTGGCCGCCATGCCGCGGTCGATGCAGGCCGACATCACCTGCCAGATCCGCGCCAGCCCGCGGTCCAGGTCCGCCGCGCTGCGATAGCGCAGCTCGTTCTGCCGCTTCATCTGCGCGATCGTCAGGCCCGAGGCGCGCGCCATGGCCAGCATCGCCTCGGCCGTCTCGAAGGGCCAGGGCACGTCGGCCGGGGCGCGGGCGCGGTCGGCGCGCGAGGCGTCCAGTTCCGCCGCCGTCAGCACGAAGCCGCCGCCGATGGAATAATAGGTCTCTTCCAGCAGCACGTCGCCCTGGGCGTCGGTGGCGCGCAGCACCATCCCGTTGGCATGGCCGGGCAGGGCGGGGCCATAGTCGAAGACCAGATCGCGCGAGAGGTCAAAGGCCAGCGGCGGCAGGCCGGGCGGCGCGACCTGGCCCGTGGCCCGGATCGCGGCCAGCGCGGCCTCGGCCCGGGCCGCGTCATAGGTTTCGGGCAGGAAGCCTGCCAGCCCCAGGATCACCGCCCGGTCGGTGGCATGGCCCGCCCCGGTGAAGGCCAGCGACCCGTGCAGGCTGGCCCGCAGCCCCCGCGGATGAAAGGGCGAGCTGCGCAGCGTTTCCAGAAACCGCCCCGCAGCTACCATCGGGCCCATCGTGTGGCTGGACGATGGGCCGATGCCCACCTTGAACATCTCGAAAACCGACAGGAACATGCGTGCCCTCCGCCCCCGCGCCACTCTGCCCGGCCCCCGGGCGCCGCGATGGCCCGAAAGCGACCTTTCGCGCCGCCGCCGCGCCGGAACGCACGGCGGCGGGGCGAATTGCCGCTGTAACGGCGCCGCGCGGTCGCCTATAACCGGGGCGTTCATGCGCAGGAGGGCACGATGCCGGCAGAGCTTTCCCCGATCGACAAGGCCAAGTTCGTGGCCGCCAGGCGCGCCACGGCCTTTGTCGAGGATGGCATGAAGCTGGGCCTGGGCACCGGATCGACCGCGGCCTGGATGGTGCGCTGCCTGGCCGAACGGGTGCGGGACGAAGGCCTGCGCGTGGTGGGGGTGCCCACCTCCAGCCGGACGGCGGATCTGGCGCGCCAGCTGGGCGTGCCGGTCGCCAGCCTGGACGAGGTGAAGTGGCTGGATCTGACGATCGACGGCGCCGACGAATTCGACCGCGACCTGAACCTGATCAAGGGCGGCGGCGCGGCGCTGCTGCAGGAAAAGATCGTGGCCACCGCCTCGGACCGGATGATCGTGATCGCCGATGCGGCCAAGGAGGTGACGCAGCTGGGCGCCTTCCCGCTGCCGGTGGAGATCATCCCCTTCGGCTGGCAGACGACCAAGGCGCTGGTCGAGGAAACGCTGGTCAGCCTGGACGTGCTGAACCGCGAGGTCAGCCTGCGGATGAACGGCGACCGGCCGCTGATCACGGACGAGGCGAACTACATCATCGACCTGCATCTGAAGCGCATCGCCAATCCGCGGCAGATGGCGCTGGTGCTGAACCAGATCCCGGGCGTGGTGGAAAACGGGCTGTTCATCGACATCTGCGACATCGTGGTGATCGGCCACGGCGACGGCCGGGTCGAGGTGCGCGACATCACCACGGGCGAGGTGGCCGAAGACCGCGTGATCTTCGCCGATACCGACAACATCTTCGCCGATCTGGGCGACTGACCGCGGCCCCGCCCGGTCTGGCCAAGGCCGCGGGGCTGTGCCATGGCTCGGGCGGCAACCCCGGGGGGACGGCATGACATTCGATCACGACCTTTTCGTCATCGGCGGCGGTTCGGGCGGCGTGCGGGCGGCGCGCATCGCGGCGGGCGAACACGGCGCCTCGGTCGCGCTGGCCGAACAAAGCCGGATGGGCGGCACCTGCGTCATCCGCGGCTGCGTGCCGAAGAAGCTGATGGTCTTTGCCTCCTCCGCCCCCGATGCGGTGTCCGAGGCGCGCGCCTATGGCTGGGATGCCCGGCCGGGGAGGTTTGACTGGCCCGTCTTCCGCGGCCGGCTCGAGGCCGAGCTGACCCGGCTGGAGGGCGCCTATCGCGCCACGCTGGCCCGCGCGGGGGTGACCGTCCACGACCAGCGCGCCGTGGTTGTGGACCCGCATACGGTGGAACTGGCCGACGGCACGCGGATCACCGCGCGCCACATCCTGATCGCGACCGGCGGGCGGCCCTTTGTGCCCGACTTTCCGGGGCGTGACCTGGCCATCACCTCGAACGAGGTGTTCCACATGCCCGAATTTCCCGCCCGCGTGCTGATCGTGGGCGGCGGCTATATCGCCAGCGAATTCGCCTGCATCCTGCACGGGCTGGGGGCGGATGTGGTGCAAAGCTACCGCGGCGCGCAGATCCTGCGCGGCTTTGACGACGAGGCGCGCGGCCATGTCGCCAATGCGATGCGCGCGCGCGGCATCGACATCCGCTGCGGCACCAGCGTGATGGGGCTGGAACGCAGCACCGACGGCATCCTGGCGCGGCTGACCGACGGGCACGACCGCAGCTATGACGTGGTGCTTTACGCCACGGGGCGGGTGCCCAACACCGCGGGCCTGGGGCTGGAGCCGCTGGGCATCCCCCTGGGCCGCAACGGCCAGGTGCCGGTGGACGTGCACGGCCAGACCGTGATCCCGTCGATCTTTGCCGTGGGCGACGTGACCGACCGCGTGAACCTGACGCCGGTTGCCATCCGCGACGGCCATGCCTTTGCCGATACGGTGTTCGGGGCGCGCCCCTGGGTGTCCGATCACGATCTGGTGGCCAGCGCGGTCTTTACCCGGCCCGAACTGGGCGCCGTCGGCCTGACCGAGGAACAGGCCCGCGAACAGGGCCCGATCGAGGTCTATGCCGCGGCCTTCCGCCCCATGCGCCAGGCCTTTGCCGGCGGCGAGGACCGGGTGCTGATGAAGCTGGTGGTCTGTGCCGATACCCGCCGCGTGCTGGGCTGCCACATCGTCGCGCCCGAGGCGGGCGAGCTGATCCAGCTGGCCGCCATCGCGGTCAAGATGGGCGCGACGAAAGAGGACTTCGACCGCACCGTTGCGGTGCATCCGACCATGGCCGAAGAGCTGGTGACCCTGCGCCATCCCGTGCGCAAGGCTTGAAATCTTCGCGCCAATGACCAGTTAGCAGGCAAGACGCACAAGGGGATGGGAATCGATGGCAGGAAGT
>JACXUX010000266.1 GCA_014763725.1 Rhodobacterales bacterium | reverse complement strand
TGGCTCTTGGGAAAGCAGGGCTCCAAGCGGGCCATCTGCGCGTCGGTCGGCCAAAAAGGTTGCTCATCATCACCCCCGTCAGTTCGGGAGCTTGAATCACGCAGCTCAGGCGACCGCAAGCAGATCAATGGGTCCTGACCCTAGGGTTGTGTTCTGGCAGCCTGGCGGGAACGGAAAATGCTTCTTGGATGGATCCTTGACGTTGCGGATCGGGTGCATCGCAAGTTGGTTGCGGCAATCGCCAGCACTGGTCCGCGCGCCGGTTCTCCCCGGCCCGCTGTCGCGCCGGCAGGATCGCCGCAGGCCGTGGCGGGGGTGCGCATGGCGGGTCTTGATGCCTATGATCCCTTGCCTGCGCTGTGCCTGACGGGATCCGGCAGGTTTCAGGATGTCGTGTCCTGGCTTGCCTCGGACGGGGTGGCCTGCTGCATGATCGGCCAGGGCGACGTGCTGCGGCGGTTCCGTCTGGCGCCCGTGGCGGGGCGCTGGTCGATGCTGCTGGTCGACCTGGACGATCTGGGCGGCATCGCCGCGGTGATCGACGACCTGGTTGCGATCCGCGCCGCCGTGCCCGATCTGCCCGTGCTGCCGTTCACCCAGGACACCGAGGCCGACGATCTTTCGCACCTGCGGCTGGCCATCTGCGATGCGACGCTGAAACTGCCGGTGTCGCAGACGCGGCTGGATGTCGCCCTGTGCGAGACGCAGCAGAACAACGCGGCCTGGCAGGCGCGCCAACCAGGCACGATCGGGTCGAAACGGCCTGCAGGCCGCCTGGTGCTGTCGCGGCTGACCCCCGCGGTCTGACCGGCTCAGGTCTGGAAGACGTAGGTTCCGGGCGCCGGGCCCAGCGGCGGCAGGCCGGCCTCTGTGGCGCCCATCGCCGGGGGCGCCACCGGTTCCGCCGGGCTGTGGCGGGCAAGCCAGGTCGTCCATTCCGGCCACCAGGACCCCTCGCGCGGGGGATGGGCGCGGGCCCAGCTTTCGGGATCGCTGTAGCGGTCGTCCCGGGTCCGGCAGCCGATGCGGTAGCGGCGGCGGGCCTGGCCGGGCGGGGACAGGATGCCGCCATTGTGCCCGCCGCTGGTCAGCACGAAGGTCAGCTCGGCCCCGGTGAACAGCGCCGCCTTGTAGACCGACCGCCAGGGCGCGATGTGGTCGCTTTCCGTGCCCAGAACGAAGAACGGCGCCCGGATGTCGCGCAGCGCGATCACCGCGCCCCCGACGGCAAAGCGGCCGGCCGACAGGCGGTTTTCCAGAAACAGGCTGCGCAGGTATTCGCCGTGCATCCGCGCCGGCATCCGGGTGGCATCGGCGTTCCAGACGCCGATGTCGAATTCGGGCTCGTCCTCGGCCAGCAGGTAGCGCCGCACGGCGCGGCTCCAGATCAGGTCGTGCCCGCGCAGCGCGCGGAAGGCGCCGGTCATCTGGTCCTGGTCCAGAACGCCCTGGTCCCACATCATGTCTTCGAGAAAGGCGATCTGGCTTTCGTCGACGAACAGCGACAGCTCGCCCGCCTCGGCGAAATCGACCTGGGCCGCCAGCAGCGTGACCGAGGCCAGCCTGTCGTCGTGGTCGCGCGCCATGGTGGCCGCCGCGATCGCCAGGATCGTGCCGCCCAGGCAATAGCCGCAGGCATGCACCCGGACCCCGGGCACGATCCGCGTCACCGCGTCCAGCGCGGCCATCACCCCGCGCTGGCGATAGTCGTCCAGCGACAGGTCGCGCTGGTCGGGCACGGGATTGCACCAGGACATCGCAAAGACCGTGAAGCCCTGCGCCACCAGATGCCGGATCAGCGAATTCGTCTGGCTCAGGTCCAGGATGTAATACTTCATGATCCAGGCGGGCACGATCAGGATCGGCTCGGCCTGCACCCGGTCGGTCTGCGGCGCATACTGGATCAGCTCGAACAGGTCGTTGCGGAACACCACCTGCCCGGGGGTGCAGGCCAGCGTGCGGCCGACCTCGAACTCGGCCGAGGGCGCCACAGGCTGGCCTGAGGCCTCGCGCAGCATATCGTCGATCAGCCGCCGCGTGCCCAGGGCCAGGTTGAGCCCGCCGGTCAGCAGGGTGCGGGCCAGGATTTCGGGATTGGCGACGGGCGAATTCGACGGCGACAGCATGTCCAGCGTCTGGCGCACCGAAAAGGCGACGCGCTGCGCGCTCTTGGGGCGCATCCCGCGCAGTTCGCGCGTGGCCTCGTCCCACCAGTCCTGCATGGCCAGAAAGCCCTGCTGCCACAGGTGGAAGGGCGGCGCATCCCAACCCGGATGGTCAAAGCGGTGGTCGTCGCGCCGCGGCGCCTGCGAATCGCCGCCCAGACCCAGGGCCTGACGCATCAGGTGAAGGGCGCCCTGTTGCGCCAGGCGCGCCAGGTCCATCTGCCGCCCCGGCGCGCGGGACAGGTGTGACAGGTAATCCGCCCAGGCATCGGCGGCCGCTTGCGGCGACAGCCCGCCCGTGGCGCGCGCCGCCATTGCACGCAGGCTGCGGTCCAGCGTCGAATCCGGTGCGGCCGGCCGCTGGTGGCCTTTCGGCAGGGCCGGCGCCGCGGGCACGGGCGCCGATCCGACCCGCGCCAGGCCACCTGCCTCGGCAGGCTGTGCCGGGGTCGTGGCCGCAGGATTGGTGCCGGGTTGCGTCATGACCGTCCTTCCATCTTCCTGCCCGGGCCTGCCCGGGCGCGCCGTGCCCGCGCAGCAGCCGTCGGGCATGTCGCGCGCAAGACTTCTTAATCAAAGTTTCGCAGAGTTTCGTGACAAAATGTTCGGCACCCGCTGGATGTCGGCCGGAAGATCGCGGATGATACCGCGTGGCCAGCCCCGGCCCTGGGCCCACGCCCGACCGTGGCCGGGGCCATCACGCGAACGCAGGAACAAGCCGATGGATCGAAAATACCTGGTCGGTGCAGCCCTTGCCGTCGGCGCCGTGATGCTGGTGCCGGGTGTGGCCGCGGCCGTCGGGCGCGCGGCGCGGCCGGTCGTGCGCGCCGCCTTCAGGACCGGGACCGTGGCCTGTGCGGAATTCCGCAAGGCCGGGGCCGAGGTGTATGAGAACATGGAGGATCTGGCGGCAGAGCTGCGCGCGGATATGCAGCGGGCCGAGGCGGACGAGGCCGCCGCCGCCGCCGCCGATCTGAAACAGGACGGCCGTGCATAGCGCCAGGCCGAAGCCCGCGCCGGGCATGCGGCTGGTGCGCGTGCACGAATGTGCCGGCCGCCTGCGGCTGCGCACCGCCACGCACCATACGACCGAGGCGATGGCCAGGCTGGCCGACCGGCTGGCCCGGGTGGCCGGGGTGGTGCATGTCGCCGCCCGGCCCAACACCGGCAGCGTGATCCTGACGATCGACCGCGACCCGGCGGCGGTTCTGGCCGCGATCGAGGCGGACGGGGTCGCCCGCATCCTTGCCCCGGACAAGGCGCCCCCGGTCGGTCAGGTCCTGACGCTGGGCCTGTTGCAGGCCGACATGAACATCCGCAAGCACAGCGATCAGGCGCTGGACCTGCGGACGGCGCTGGCGCTCTTGCTGATCGGCGGCGCGATCCTGCAGGCGGCGCGGGGCCGGATCGCCGGCCCGGCCACGACACTGGCGATGGCAGCCTTCTCGCTGCTGGACACGCCGCGCCGCTAGGCGGGTCAGGCCAGGTCGGCGGCAAGCCGCGTGTCCTCCCACGGCGGGGACAGGTCGTCGCGGCCCATGTGGCCATAGGTCGCCAGATCGCGAAAGAACCGCCCGCCCCGTGCGGCCGGGAGGTTACGCAGGGCCATCCGGCTTTCGATGGCGTCCGCACCCAGATCGAACACCGCGCGGACCTTGTCGCCGATGACGCTGTCCGGCAGGCGCCCCGACCCGAAGGTGTCGATTTCCAGACTGGCGGGCCTGTCGTCCCCCAGCAGGTAGGACACCTGGACCTCACATTCCGTGGCCAGATCGGCTGCCACGATGCAGCG
>JACXUX010000265.1 GCA_014763725.1 Rhodobacterales bacterium | reverse complement strand
CGTCCGCATTCTCGCCCCGCACAAGCATCATGCGCCCGAATTCGCGCATCCCGGGCGGCAGCGTGGTGATCTGCTTCTGCCCGACGAAGGTCAGCATGAAGCCGCGGAAGATCGACAGCGTGCCCAGCGTCACGATCAGCGTGGGCAGGCCGAAGCCCGCGATCAGGACACCGTTGATCGCCCCGAGGCAGGCCCCGACCGCCATGCCGAAGGCGATGGCCCCCCACCAGGGCATCCAGGGCATGGCGGCATTCAGCACCATGGCGGTGACATACATGGTGACCGCCGCGACGGCGGTGAAGCTGACGTCGATCCCGCCCGAGATCAGCACCAGCATCGCCGCCACGGCAAAGATGCCCAGCACGATGCCGCCCCGCAGCAGGTCGGTCAGCGTCGCGATGGACAGAAAGCCCGGGTCCGACAGCGCGGCCAGCAGGCAGAAGCCCAGGATGACCAGCGCCACCAGCGTTTCGTTCCGCGTCCAATCGATCTTCATGATGCCAGCCTGTGGACCAGGTCCGTCTCGGTCACGCTGCCGCCCGCGATGTCCTGCACGATGCGGCCGCCCTTCATCACCAGGATGCGGTGGCAGGTGCCCAGCAGTTCGGGCAGGTCGTCGGAAATCACGATGACCCCCAGCCCCTGGGCCGCCAGTTCGGCGATGATGGCGTGGATTTCCGCCTTGGACCCCACGTCCACCCCGACGCTGGGGCCGTTCAGGATCAGCACCCGCGGGCTGCGCGCCATCCAGCGCGCCAGCACCACCCGCTGCTGGTTGCCGCCCGACAGCGATCGCACGGCGGCCTCGGGGTCGGGCGCCTTGACCTTCAGCCGGATCAGCCAGTTGCGCGCCTCGTCCATCAGATCGGTCAGGCGCAGCACGCCGGCGGGGCCGGAATAGGCGCCCAGCCGGCCGATGGCGATGTTCTGCACGATGCTCTGGGTCAGGAACAGCCCCTCGGTCAGGCGGTCCTCGGGGACATAGCCGATGCCGGCCGCCGCGGCCGCGATCGGGTCGCCGCGCCGCACGGGCCGGCCGTCCAGCGTGATCGTGCCCGCGGTGGGCGCGACCAGGCCGAACAGCGCCTTGGCCAGCGCCGTCCGCCCCGACCCCAGCAGGCCCGCGACGCCCAGCACCTCGCCCGCGCGCAGGGTGAAGTCCACGCCGTCGAAGGCGCCCTCGCGCGTCAGGCCCTGCACCTGCATCAGCACCGGCGCATCGGCGCGCAGGGGGGCGGGCGGGTCGGCCGCCACGTCGCGCCCGGTCATGTGGCGCGTCAGGCTGGCCTGGTCGAAATCGCGCGCCGGGCCCTCGGCCACCTTCTGGCCGTTGCGCAGCACCACGACCTGTTCGCAGACCTCCAGCACCTCGGCCAGCTTGTGGCTGACGAACAGCACGGCCACGCCATCGGCCTTGAGCCGGCGGATGATCGCCAAGAGGCCGCGCACCTCGCGTTCGGTCAGCGCGGTGGTGGGTTCGTCCATGATGATCAGCCGCGCCCGGGTCGCCAGCGCCCGGGCGATGGCCACCAGCTGCTTGTGCGCGACCGACAGGGTTTCGACCACCGCGTCCAGCGGGATGTCGACGCCGATCCGGTCCAGCGTGGCGCGCGCCAGATCGCGCATCCGCGCCCGACGCACCAGCCGCGCGCCGCTGCCCAGTTCGGCGGAAAAGGCGATGTTCTCGGCCACGGTCAGGTTGGGGAACAGGCTGAAATCCTGAAAGATCACCTTGATCCCGGCCTCGGCCGCGGCGCGCGGGGTCAGCGCGCCCTGGACCTGGCCGGAAAAGGCGATGGTGCCGCGGTCGGGGCGTTCAACCCCGGCCAGGATCTTGATCAGCGTGGACTTGCCCGACCCGTTTTCACCGGCCAGGCAGACCGCCTCGCCCGCGGCGATGCGGAAGCCCACGTCGGACAGGGCGGTGATCCCGGCATAGGTCTTGGTCACGCCCGACAGCGCGACAAGCGGCTCTGACATCGCAGTCCTTCCATCGGATGGGGGGGGCCGTGCGGCCCCCCGCAGCGTTCGGGTCCGATCAGAACGGATAGTCGGCCATGTTGCCCTTGTTCACGTTGACCCAGGCCTGGCCATAGATCACCTTGCCGTCCAGCTTGATCTGGTTGTAGCCGGACAGGCCCAGGTCCATGCCGTCGGTCACGGTTTCGCCGTTCATGACCATGCTGGCCAGCTTGTTCATCGCATAGCCCGCGACCGAGGGGTCCCAGAACCCGATGCCGTCCACGGCGCCGGTTTCCAGATACTGCCCGGCGATCGAGGGCAGCGAGGTGCCGAACACGCAGGTCTGGCCTTCCAGCCCGCGCTCCTCGACGGCCAGGCCGATGCCCGCCACGTCGGTCGAGGCCGAGCCCTGCATCCCCTTGATGTTCGGATAGGCGCGCAGCACTTCCTGGGCCTTGGCATAGGCCTGCTGCTGGTCGTCGAAGGTTTCGTTCTTGTCGCCCACCAGCTTCATGTTGGGATACTTGGCCTTCTGATAGGCGATGGCGCCGTCCACCCACTGGTTGTGGGTCTGGCTGGTCAGCGAGCCGACGAAGACGGCATATTCACCCTCGCCGCCCATGCACTGGGCCATCTGTTCCATCAGGTTGGCGCCGAAGTCCTCGTTCACGAAGGCCTCGATGTCGTAATGCGTGTTCTGCTGGCTGGCGGCCTCGTGCGTGATGACGGTGATGCCGGCATCCATGGCGCGCTTCAGCACGGGTTCCAGGGCCTCGGGGCTCATCGGCACGACGGCCAGGGCATTGACGCCCTGGGCGATCATGTCCTCGATCAGCGCGGCCTGCTGCTGGGGGTCGGCCTGGGCCGGGCCCACCTGGAACGCGTTCGCGCCGGTGTCGGTGGCGTATTGCTTGACGCCTTCCTCCATCCGGTTGAACCACTGGATGCCCGCGATCTTGACCACGGTCGCGATCTTCTTCTGGTCCTGCGCCAGGGCAGGCATCGCCAGCATCGAGGCCGAGGCAGCCAGGATGGCAACGGTCTTAGTCAGTTTCATGTCTTCCTCCCATTGCGGCCAAGGGGGCCATCGTCATTGCCGTTTTCGGCTCAAGCTAAGTGGACTTTGCCACTTTTCCAACCGCCCAGGGCGGGCCGGGGCGATAATTTTTGTTGTTCTTCAATATGTTGAACGGAACCATTGCCCCCGCCGGTCCACGCGGGTCGTCGCGCACCGGTCGCTTGCGGCTGGTGGCGTGCGGGTCAGGGGGCAGACCTCCTTTCCGCGTCGGGCGCGGCCGGCGCCAGCAGGTCGGGCAGCAGCGCGGGGTCTGCCAGATGCGGCAGATGGCCCGCGCCGCGCACAAGATGGATGGCCACCCGTGACGGCAGATGGGCCACGTCGCGCCAGTCCAGGATGCGGTCGGCCGTGCCCCAGATCACGCGGACGGGGCAGGCCAGCCGGTCCAGATCGGCGGTGATGTCGATCTGCTGCATCCCCTGATGGGCCAGCGCCCGCGCCAGGCCCGCCAGCGCCGGGCGGCGCGCGGTCAGGCGGGCCAGCTCCTCGGCCAGCAAGGTGTCGCTGAGGGGGCCTGCGTCCAGCCGCGCCAGCGCCCGGGCCAGCGCGGCGGGGGTTTCGGCCGCCAGCATGCCGTCCAGGAAATCGGCGTCGATCCGCGCGCCGATGCCCGCCGGCGCGATCAGCACCAGCCGGGCGACCCGCGCGCCCAGCCGCTGTGCCAGCCGCACCGCCAGCACCGCCCCCAGCGAATGGCCCACCAGCGTCAGCGGCCCCGGCGGCAGGCCGGGCAGCAGGCCCTCGACCAGCGCAGGCACCGTGTCGGCCATGTCGGGCGCAGCCCCGTGGCCCGGCAGGTCGGGCGCATGGACGGACAGGCCCCGCTGCGCCAGCCGCTGCGGCAGGTCGCGCCAGCCTCGGGCGCTGTCGAACAGGCCGTGCAGCAGCACCACGCTGTCTCCCACCCCGGCGGGCGCG
>JACXUX010000264.1 GCA_014763725.1 Rhodobacterales bacterium | reverse complement strand
TGCACGACGTGCCCGCGGCGCGGGCGGGGCCACGGCCGCGGGCACGTCGTGCAGGATCGTCACATCCGCCCCGGCAATGCCGAATCGCCGCGGCGCCCTGCCCAGCGTGCCCTGTGACACCAGACAGCCCAGCAGCCGGCTGGTCGCCCCGTCCTGCGCCGCCACCGGCAGCAGCATCAGCCGCGCCGACAGCGCCGGCTGCATCAGTCCGCGCCCGGCCTCCAGCCGCAGGTCGGCGATGGCGGGGCGCGTCCAGACCTGTTCCAGGATCTCGGCCAGCCGGGCGCGGGCCATGGGTTCGAACAGCGCCGACAGCGGCATGCCGCGCACCTCCATCCCCATCAGGTCGGCCAGATGCATGCCCGCGATGCGCAGCCGCGCCAGGCCCGGGGCCACCCGTTCGGCCAGCAGCACGTGGCTCAGCGCCGCCTCCATCCCGCGGGGGTCGATGTCGGGGCGGCGGGGCAGGGCGCCGTTGCGGCGCAACCCTTCCCAGTAGCCGCGCACCTGCTGGAAACGCGCATCCTCCATGCCGACCTTCCTGCCCCCTTGCCCCGACACCAGCCACAGACCCATCGTCCGATCTCCCGTTCCGCCGCCGGGGCGTTGTCGCGCCCGGCCGGGCCTGCTACACCGCCGGCGACTGCCCGCAGGGTCGGACAGGGTTAACGGTAGCGCAACAAACCTTACCTGAACGTAAACATACACCAGGCCGCGCCCGCGACAGCGGAAATCGCGGCACATGGTAAACCGGCGAGGCCAGGCGATGCAGTCGATGACGGGGTTCGCCGCGCGGCGCGGCCAGGGGCTGGGGCAGGTCTGGCACTGGGACCTGCGCGGCGTGAACGGCAAGGGGCTGGACCTGCGCCTGCGCCTGCCCGAGGGGATCGTGGGCCTGGAACCCGCCCTGCGCGCGCGCCTGGCCGCGCGGCTGTCGCGCGGCAATGTCAGCCTGACGCTGCGGCTGGCGCGCGACCCTTCGGCCGATCCGCTGCGGCTGAACCCCGCGGTGCTGGGCGCGGTGCTGACCGCGCTTGACCAGGTGGGCCAGGCGGCGGTGGCGCGCGGGATCACGCTGGCCCCCACCTCGGCGGCCGAGCTGCTGGCCATGCGCGGCGTGCTGGATGCCGCCAGCGTCGAGGATGAGGACACCGCCCCCCTGCGGGCGGCCCTGCTGGCCGATCTGGAGCCGCTGCTCGACGCCTTTGTCGCCGCCCGCCGGGCCGAGGGCGCAGCCCTGTCGGCCGTGATCGCCGCCCAGATCGACCGGATCGAGACCCTGACGCACGAGGCCCGCGCCGAGGCCGCCGCCCGCGCCCCCGCTGCCGCCCGCGCGCTGGCCGAGGCCTTGGCCCGCGTGACGGCCGAGGCCCAGGGGATCGACCCCGCCCGCATCGCCCAGGAACTGGCGCTGATCGCCGTGCGCCAGGACGTGGCCGAGGAGCTGGACCGCCTGACCGCCCATGTGGCCCAGGCCCGCCGCCATCTGGCCGATCCCGACCCGGTGGGCCGCAAGCTGGATTTCCTGATGCAGGAATTCCTGCGCGAGGCGAACACACTGTGTTCCAAGTCGCAGTCGGCCGGGCTGACGCGCATCGGCCTTGACCTCAAGACCGTGATCGACCAGATGCGCGAACAGGTCCAGAACGTGGAGTGACGATGACCCGACGGGGCCTTCTGCTGATCCTGTCCTCGCCCTCGGGCGCGGGAAAGTCCACGCTGTCGCGCCGGCTGATGGCCTGGGATCCGACGCTGCGGTTTTCCGTGTCGGCCACCACCCGCGCCCCCCGCCCGGGCGAGGTCGACGGCCGCGACTACTGGTTCCACAGCCGCCCCGACTTCGAGGCGATGGTGGACGCAGGCCAGATGCTGGAACATGCCGAGGTGTTCGGAAACCTCTACGGCAGCCCGCGCGGCCCCGTCGAACAGGCCATGGCCGAGGGACGCGACACGCTCTTCGACATCGACTGGCAGGGCGGCCAGCAGATCCGCAACTCGGCGCTGGGGCGCGACGTGGTGTCGATCTTCATCCTGCCGCCCTCGATCGCCGAACTGGAACGCCGTCTGGTCATCCGCGGCCAGGACAGCGCCGAGGTGATCGCCGGCCGCATGGCCAAGGCCCGGGCCGAGATCAGCCACTGGGCCGAATACGACTATGTCATCGTCAACCGCGATCTGGACGCCAGTTTCGACCAGCTCGTCACCATCCTGACGGCCGAACGGCTGCGCCGCGACCGCCAGCCCTGGCTGACCGATTTCGTCCGCACCCTGAACCGCCAGGTCGACGCAAGATGATCCACACCCTCGACGGCCACAGCCCGCGGCTGGCCCCCGATGCCTGGGTCGCCCCCGATGCCAACCTGATCGGCCGCGTGGTGCTGGAGGCGGGCGCCTCGGTCTGGTTCGGCGCCACCCTGCGCGGCGACAACGAGGACATCCTGGTCGGCGCCGGCTCCAACGTCCAGGACGGCTGCGTGCTGCACACCGACCTGGGCTATCCGCTGGGGATCGGTCCCGACTGCACCATCGGCCACCGCGCGATCCTGCACGGCTGCACGATCGGCGCAGGCTCGCTGGTGGGCATGGGCGCGATCGTGCTGAACGGCGCGCGCATCGGCCGCGGCTGCCTGATCGGCGCAGGCGCCCTGGTGGCCGAGGGCAAGGAGATCCCCGACGGCGCCCTGGTCATGGGCACGCCGGGCCGCGTGGTGCGGATGCTGGACGCCGCCGCGCAGGACCGCCTGCTCGCCTCGGCTGCGGGCTATCGCGCGAATGCCCGCCGTTACGCCGCGGGTCTGGTGACCCGGGGCTGACCGCCGCGCCGTGCGGGCCCTGTCACCCCCCTGTCACATGACACTGGCATGACAGAGCGCCGGCGCCCGCCGCCGCAGCAGGAGGTTCCGATGCAGTCCCCCCTTGTCCGCAGCGTCCTGGCCGGCGTGCCCATCCCCATCGTCCTGATCGGCCCCGACGAACGGATCGCGGGCCTGAACCCGCCGGCGGTCGACCTGTTCGGCGCCGCGATCGAGGGCCGCCACTACATCCTGGCCATGCGCCAGCCCGGCCTGCTTGACGCGATCGAGGGCACGCTGCGCCTGGGCCACCCCGGCCAGGCGCGCCACGTCCTGACCGGCCCCGCGCGCGAGATCACCTACCGCGTCACCGTCAGCCCCGTCCAGGCGCCCGAGGGCCGCGGCGCGCTCGCCGCCTTCGAGGACATCACCGAGGTCGAACAGGCCGGCCAGATCCGCCGCGACTTCGTGGCCAATGTCAGCCACGAGCTGCGCACGCCGCTGACCGCCCTCCTCGGCTTCATCGAAACGCTCAAGGGCGCGGCCCGCGACGATGCCGCCGCCCGCGACCGCTTCCTGTCGATCATGGAACGCGAGGCCGAACGGATGAACCGCCTCGTGCGCGACCTCCTCTCGCTCAGCCGCGTCGAGGCCGAGGAACGCGTCCGCCCCACCGAACGCATCGACATCGTGGCACTGGTCCAGCTGTCGGTCACCGCCCTGCGCCAGATGGCGGGGGCCGCCCAGGTGACGATCGAGATCGCAGGCGACCCCGGCCCCCTGGTCGTCCAGGCCGACCAGGACCAGATGACCCAGGTCCTGCACAACCTGATCGAGAACGCGATCAAGTATGGCGGCCCGGGCAAGACCGTCACGCTGCGCGTCACCCGGCTCGAACGCGAACTGGGCCTGCGCGGCCCCGCGGTGCGCATCGACGTGATCGACCAGGGCGAAGGGATCGACGCCATCCACCTGCCGCGGCTGACCGAACGCTTCTACCGCGTCGACAGCCACCGCTCGCGCGCCCAGGGCGGCACGGGTCTCGGCCTCGCCATCGTCAAGCACATCATCAACCGCCACCGCGGCCGCTTCCGCATCGACAGCGAACGGGGCCAGGGCAGCACCTTCAGCGTTTTCCTGCCGCTCGCCTGACCCCCGCCGCCCTGCAT
>JACXUX010000263.1 GCA_014763725.1 Rhodobacterales bacterium | reverse complement strand
TTGATCCCCATGGCCGTCGCCATCGCCGCAAAGTCGGGGTTCTTCAGATCCGTGCCGGTGTCCAGGAAGCCCGCCGCCTTCATCTCCATGGCGACGAAACCCAGCGAGCCGTTGTTGAACACCACTACCTTCAGCGGCAGACCCAGTTGGGACAGGCTGATGAAATCGCCCATCATCATGGTGAAACCGCCGTCGCCCGACAAGGAGATCACCTGACGGTCCGGCGCGGCGGCCCGGATGCTCATTTCGTGACGGTCCAGTAGGCGGCCGAGTCGGTCGCGCCACCTGCGTAGAAGTTCTGCACATTGGCGCGCATCGCATCCTGGCGGGCCTGCTGGAACATCAGCACGAAGGCCGAGTTGTCGCGGTGGGTCCGCTGGATCTCCTCATACATCGCGCGGCGCTTCTCGGCATCGCGTTCGGTCACGGCGGCCTCGGTCATCGTTTGCAGCGGGCCGGGTTCCCAGGCCGTGCGCCAGGCGAGGAAGCCGGTCGCCTTGGCCTCATCCGTGTTGTTGGGGTTCATCGCAAAGGTCGAGGCATTGGTATGCGGGTCGGGATAGTCCGGGCCCCAGGTCTGCAGCGTCATGTCGTGCTGACGCGCGCGATACTTGCCCAGCACGGTCGCGCCGTCGCCCACGTCCAGCGTGACGTTGATGCCGATCTGGCCGAAGGTGTTCTGGATCGACTGGGCGATGTCCATGCGTTCCTGGTTGTTGCGCACGGTCAGGCCCACCTCCAGCGGCAGGGTCACGCCCGATTCCGCCAGCGCGGCCTTGGCCTTGTCCAGGTTCAGGCTGTAGGGCGTCTCCTCGAGCGCGCCGAGGAAGCCGCGCGGCAGGAAGGCCTGGTGGACCACCCACTGCCCTTTCAGGATCGTTTCGGTCATGCCGGCATAGTCGACCGCCCAGCGCATCGCCTCGAGCACCTTGGGGTTCGACAATTCCGCCTTCTTCTGGTTCATTGCCAGATAGTAGATCTGGCCGCCCACGTCGCCCTGGACGCGCAGGTCGGCATTGCCCTCGATCCCGGCGATGTCGGTCGGCGTCATTTCGCGCGCGATGTCGATGTCGCCCTTTTCCAGCAGCAGCCGCTGGGCCGCGCCTTCGGGGATGTGCTGCATGAAGACGTTCTTGATCTTCGCCTCGCCCCGCCAGTGGTCGGCGCGGGCTTCAAGGATATAGCCCTCGTTCGGCTTGAACGACCGCAGCACATAGGCGCCCGTCCCGGCCGAGTTCGATTTCAGCCATTCGTTGCCCATGTCGCCGTTGACCTCGTTCGCCATGACCGTGGGCACGTCCACGATATTGGCCACGCCCGCGGTCAGGCAGTTGTAGACGAAGGTCGGCGCATAGGGCTTGTCGGTCTTCAGGATCACCGTGTCGCCGTCCCAGGTGATCATCTGGTCGACGTTTTCGGTGGTGAAGCCGAACTGCGTCAGGATGAAGGCCGGCGTCTTGTTCAGCTTGACCACACGGCGCAGCGACTGGGCGGCGATCTCGGCCGTCACGGCATTGCCCGAGCTGAAGGTGACGCCCGATTTCATCTTGAAGCGGTAGGTCACGCCGTCGTCGTCGACCGACCAGCTTTCGGCCAGGCCTGGCACCAGTTCGCCCGGGCTGGCGGGGTCCAGTTCGACCAGCGTGTCATACAGGTTGTTGTTCAGGTCGACGCCCGAAAACTCGAAGGCCTCGGCCGGATCGATGGACACGATGTCGTCGATCGCATCGGCGATCACCAGCGTGTCGGCCGGGGTCGCGGCCATCAGCGCCGCGGGCGCGGCGCAGGCCAGCAGGACGGCCAGGAGGGGCGCACGGATGGCGCCGGGGACATGGGTCATGGGTCAGCTCCCTGTCAGGATGCGGGTTGGATGAGTCGGCTTCTGTCGGCCGGAATGTTGACCATGTGGGCAACTTTGCGCGGGCGCTGTCAACCACCCTTGCGCCGCCGCCGCCAGGGCCGTGGGATTTCCCCGTGGAGGCGGGCACTTGCGCACGAATCACAGGCGAACCACATAGTCCTTGCGGGTGGTTTCGATCACCTCCCACACGCCGGTGAAGCCGGGGCGGATGACCCAGGCGTCGCCGGGGCGCAGCGTGACCGGGTCGCCCCCGTCGGGGTGCAGCACCGACAGGCCAGAAAGGATGCGGATGTATTCCCATTCGTCATAGGCCACGCGCCAGGACCCGGGGGTGGACTCCCAGATGCCGCAGAACAGGCCGTCGCGGTCCTCGAGGTTCCAGGTCCGGTGGACGGGGTGGCCCGCCACCACCCGGTCGGGGGCGGGGCGGGTGACCTCGGGTTCGATCCCCGTGAGCGAGACGGGCTGCAGCGTCAGTCCGCCCATCGCACCGCCGTCAGGTCGTTGGCCTGGGTGGGGGCGTTTTCCCACAGCCCCTGCACCCTGGCATTGGCCACGCCGGTCTTGGCCAGCTGGAACAGATAGCCGTTGACGTGATCCTCGGCGATCATCTGCTGCGCCTGTTTCAGCAGGTCGGACCGCGCCGCGGGATCGGTGGTCACCGACAGCCGGTCCATCAGCGCCACGAACTCGGGCCGGGCATAGTGGAAGTAGTAGTCGGCCCGGGCATAGATGTTGATGTCGGCCGGTTCGGTGTGGCTGACGATGGTCAGGTCGAAGTCGCGGCCCTTGAACACCTGTTCCAGCCACTGCGCCCATTCCAGGTTGGAAATCTCGGTCTCGATCCCCACGGCGCGCAGCTGGGCGGCGATGATCTCGCCGCCGCGGCGGGCATAGGTGGGCGGGGGCAGCGCCAGGCGCAGCTTCAGCCCCGAGACCCCCGCCTCGGCCAGCAGGGCGCGGGCGCGGTCGGGGTCATGCGCCGACAGGTCGGTCAGGTCCAGGTAGTCGGGGTTGTGCGGGGCGAAATGCGTGCCGATGGGCGTGCCATAGCCGAACATCGCGCCGTCGATGATGGCCTGGCGGTCGATGGCATGGGCGATGGCCGCGCGCACCCGGGCGTCGTTCAGGGGCGGGCGGGCATTGTTCATGGCCAGGATCGTCTCGCCCTCGGTCGAGCCCACGATGACGCGAAAGCGCGGATCGGCGCCCAGCTGGGCCAGCGTTTCGGGGGCGGGATAGTTCGGGAAGGCGTCGACATCCCCCGCCATCATCGCGGCAAAGGCCGCCGTCGGATCGGCGATGAAGCGGAAGGTGGCGGCGGCCAGCGCGGGCTTTTCGCCCCAGTAGGCGGGGTTGGCCTCGAGCTCGACCCGGTCGCCCTGGACCCAGCGCGCCAGGCGGAAGGGGCCCGTGCCCACCGGCGAGGTGGCATTTCCGGCCGCCGTTTCGGGTGCCACGATGACCGCATCGCCCCAGGCCATGTTGAAGTCGAAGGCGCCGTTCGGCGCCTTGAGCGTGACGCGCACCGTCAGCGGGTCCAGCACCTCGACCGTCTCGATCCCGGCGAACAGCGCCTTTTGCGCATTCGCGCTGTCGGGGGCGCGGGCGCGGTCCAGGCTGAACTTCACATCCTCGGCGTCCATCGCGGTGCCGTCGTGGAAGGTGACGCCCGCGTGCAGGCGGAAGGTCCAGACGCGGCCGCCTTCGGTCACCTCCCAGCCCTGGGCCAGGGCGGGGCGGATGGACCCGTCGGGGGCAAAGCGGGTCAGCCCCTCGAACACATTGGCATAGACCACCTCGTCGATGGCGGCGGCGGCGCCTGCGGTGGGGTCGAGGTTCGGCGGCTCGAGCACCATGCCCAGCGTCAGGCGGTCGGGGGCGGCGGCCGCGGTCCCGGCCGCCAGGGCCAGGGCAGCGACGGTTGTGGCGATGCGGCGGATCATGGAGCTCTCCCTGCAGATACGCGCGATATTCGCGCCTGGTGCGCCGGGGATCAAGGCCGATGCGGGGCGCGTACCGGCGGCGGCGCACGGGCCGGGCCGGCGGGCGGGGGGCCAGCCCCCCGGGCCCCCCGGGGTATTTGGGTCAAGAGGAAGGGGGC
>JACXUX010000262.1 GCA_014763725.1 Rhodobacterales bacterium | reverse complement strand
GTGGCTGGGCTTTGTCCAGCCGGTGCCGCTGGCCGGGCTGACGCCCGCGCCTGCGGCCGTGGTGCTTGAAACCGTCGAGCTGATCCCCTCGCTCGACCTCTTGGCTGCGGAATGACCATGACCGATCCCGACCTGTCCGCCCCGCCGCCTGCGCCCCCCCGAGCGGGCCGCGGGCTGCGTCTGGCGCTGTTCGTCTCGCTGGCGATCAACCTTGCGTTCGCGGGGGTGGTGGCGGGCGCCTGGGTGCGCGGCCATGACGGGCAGCCCCATCGCGGCACGGTGCGCGACCTGGGCTTCGGCCCGTTTTCCGAGGCGCTGACACCCGAGGATCGTGCCGCCCTGCTGGCGGGGTTCCGCGCCCGCGGACCCGCGCCCGAGGAGCTGCGCCGCCAGTCGCGCGCGGACATCGCCGCCCTGACTGCCGCGCTGCGCGCCGACCCCTTCGACCCCGAGGCGCTGCGCCGCGCGCTGCGCGCCCAGGTGTCGCGCCTGTCCGACCGGCTGACCCTGGCCGAGGCGCTGCTGTTCCAGCGCCTGGTCGACCTGGACCCCGCGGCGCGCGCGGCCTTTGCCGACCGGCTGGAACGGGGCGCCCCCCACGGCCCCGATCACCACTGCGACGGCCCTCCGCGGGATTGACGCCCACAGGGACCGTGGGCGGTTGGCGGGCCGTTTGGTCGGGCCCGTCGCCGGTCAGATCCTGGCTGCTGCCTGCCTCGTGCCGGGCGCATGAGGTGTTGCCCCGATCCGGGCGGCACCTGTGGCCCTTGCCGAACGGCCGGGGCAGGGCAGCCGCCGTGGCCGCGGTGTCTGACGGGATGCCTCCGGCGTGACCGACCCTGCGGCAGTCGTCGCGGGTGGCCGGTCCGGGGCTGTCGGCGGCCTGCGGTCCGGGGGAGCATCCTCCGCCGCGCCGATCGTGGCGGCGAAGGCTTGCTGCCCGACCTGCCGCAAGGGGCAGCGGCCCGCACCGCCCATCCCGGTGGCGGGCGTCGGTGTGGGCGGCAAGACCCGGCCCCGGCCCACCCCGCGCGTCGGTGTCACGCGGCGGGGCGGCTGACCGTCACGCGGTTGCGGCCGCGGGCCTTCGCGGCCATCAGCGCCTGGTCGGCGTGGTCGATCGCGGCATGGGGCGCGGTCCCGGCCGTGACCTGCGCCAGCCCGATCGAGACCGTGACCGCCACCTGCCCGCCACCGGGCAGCGGCACCGGCGCGGCCTTGACCGCGGCGCAGAGCCGTTCGGCCAGGGGCGCCGCGGCCCCCTCGGCCGGGCCGGGCAGCAGGACCAGGAATTCCTCACCCCCGATGCGGGCCAGCAGCGCGCCCGGCGGCAGGGGCTTGCCCAGCCGTCGCGCCACCTCGACCAGCACGGCATCGCCCGCGGCATGGCCCCAGGTGTCGTTCACCGCCTTGAAGCGGTCGATGTCGATCACCATGGCGGCCATGGGTGCGCCGGCCTCGGACAGGCGCGCGGCCTCGGCCAGGGCGTGGCGGCGGTTGGGCAGGCCGGTCAGCGGATCGGTCAGCGCCAGGCGCAGCCCGTCCTCGAGCCGGGCGCGCAACCCGTCCTGCCGACGCTTGCGCCGCAACAGCGCCCCCAGGCGCAGCGCGGTTTCCTGCGGGTCGGCGCGGTCGGGCAGCACGTCCTGCGCGCCCATGTCCAGCGCCATCTCGGCCAGCGCGGGGTCGGGGGTGATCAGGCAGATCGCGGCATCGCGGCTGGCCGCGCGGCTTTGCAGGTCGGAAATCAGCCGCAGCGCGGGGGCGCCACCCTCGCCCGGGGCGGGGTCGATCAGAAACAGGTCGGTGGGCGGGCCGCGGTCGGCTAGGGCCTGGTCGCGGGCCACGATCTCGATCCGGTGGCCGGGCAGGGAGGCGGCCAGGGCGCGCCGGCGCGCCAGCGCGGCCTCGCCCCGCGGGGCGATCAGCGCGATGGTGGCGGGCGTCTCGAAGGCGGCGGGGGCCTCGGCCAAGCCCGCGCGCCACAGCGCCCCGGCCGCGGCCTGGCCCGGCGCCCGCGACCGCAGCAGGCTGCGCACCCGCGCCAGCAGCAGCCCGTCATCCACCGGCTTGGCCATCACCGCATCGGCGCCGGCGCGCAGCGCGGCCAGCCGCAGGCCCGGGTCGGGGTCGGCCGACAGCAGGACCACCGGCATCTCGCGCGTTGCGGAATCGGCACGCAGGCGCGCCAGCACCTCGGTCCCGTCCATGTCGGGCAGCCGGCCGTCCAGCAGCACCAGATCGGGCGTTTCCGCCCGTGCCATGGCCAGCGCCTCGACCCCGCTGCCGGCCAGCCGGGTCTGATAGCAGGCGGCGGCCAGCTTCACCTTCAACACGATGCGGTTGGTCGCCACATCGTCGACAATCAGTATCTTCCCGGACATTCCCGCGCGTCCGCCCCTGCGATCCGGCCGCCCCTGCGATCCGGCCCTGTTCCTCTTGTCGCGCCGATTGGTTAAGAAAGATTTACCGAAATCCGACCACAGCGCGCGGGGAAGCATGACCAGGGACGAGGCCGAGACACTGGCGCTGCAGGCGCTGGCCTGGATGGCGGGGCAAGAGGGGCTGCTGGCGGCCTTTCTGGCCGAGACGGGGGCGGATGTGGCCGCGCTGGCCGCCGGCGCCCACCGGCCCGAGGTTCTGGCCGGCGTGCTGGACTTCCTGCTGGCCGATGACGCACGGGTGACGGGCTTTGCCCGCGACGCGGGGCTGCCCCCCGACCGGCCGCTGCGCGCCCGCGCCGCGCTGCCCGGCGGCGCGCTGCCCCACTGGACCTGACCGCTTGCCAGCGCGGCCGGCGCCGACCAATCTGGCCCGGCCGGGCCGACCGGCGGCGCGACGGGTGGCGGGCATGATCGCAGGCATCATCTTTGACAAGGACGGCACGCTGTTCGACTTTCGCGCCAGCTGGGCGGGCTGGGCGCGCGCCGTGCTGGCCGAACTGGGCCGCGACGGCGACCACGCGACGGCGCTGGCCGTGGCGATGGGCTTCGACCCCGGGCCGGGCCAGTTCCACCCCGACAGTCCGGTGATCGCCGGCACCAGCGCCGAGGTGGCCGAGGCGCTGCTGCCGCATCTGCCGGGGCTTTCGGCGCGGGCCGTGGCGCTGCGGCTGGATGCCCAGGCGGTGCGGGCGCGGATGGAACCCGCGGTGCCGCTGGCGCCGCTGCTGGGGGCGCTGCGCGGGCGGGGGCTGCGGCTGGGCCTGGCCACCAACGATGTCGAACAGGCCGCCCGCGCCCATCTGGCCGCGGCTGGCATCGCCGATCTGTTCGACTATGTGGCCGGCGCGGATTCCGGGCATGGCGCCAAGCCCGGGCCCGGGATGCTGCTGGACTTTGCCGCGGCCCATGGCCTGGACCCCGCGCGGGTGGCCATGGTGGGCGACAGCACGCATGACCTGATCGCCGGCCGCGCGGCGGGGATGCGGCCGGTGGCGGTGCTGACCGGGATCGCGCGCGAACCCGACCTTGCGCCGCTGGCCGAGGTGGTGCTGCCCGACATCGGCGCGCTGCCGCACTGGCTGGACCGGCTGGCCGCGGCGTAAAAACGACGCCGACCTGTCGCAGCGGGGCAGCCCCGCGCCGTCCGTCCCGCGCACCATTGCGGCCATCAGGCAGGCGCAGGGGGCAGGCATGTCGACCGAGGATCAGGGCCGCAGGCGGCGGGCAGGCGGGCGCGCGGGGCAGAAGGCGCGGGCAGGCAGCGCCGCCATCGACCAGATGCCCTGGCGCATCCCGCTGAACCCCGACCGGCCGACCGAACCGCTGGATGCCGAGGGCGTCCAGCGCATCCACGCCACCTCCATGCGCATCCTGCGCGACATCGGCATCGAGATGATGAACGCCGAGGCCTGCACGATCCTGGCCCGCGCAGGCTGCCGCGTGCAGGGCACCAATGTCCGGATGGACGAGGATTTCGTGATGGAGATGGTGCGCCGCGCCCCCGCGCAGTTCCCCATCACCC
>JACXUX010000261.1 GCA_014763725.1 Rhodobacterales bacterium | reverse complement strand
GCCCCGCCGCGGCGGGGCCGGGCGCGGGGCGCTGGGCGGCATAGTCGGACCAGCCGCCGGGAAAGACCATCGCGCCGCCCTGCCCGTCCAGCGCCACGGTCTGGGTGGCCAGCCGGTCGATGAAGTCGCGGTCGTGGCTGACCAGAAGCACCGTGCCGTCGAAGTCGGACAGCACGTCCTGCAACAGATCCAGCGTCTCGACATCGAGGTCGTTGGTGGGTTCGTCGAGGATCAGCAGGTTCGCCTCGCGCGCCATCAGGCGGGCCAGCAGCAGCCGCGCCTTTTCCCCGCCCGAGAGGCTCTTGACCGGGGCGCGGGCCTGGCGTTCGTCGAACAGGAAGTCCTTGAGATAGCCCACCACATGCCGCGGCTGGCCGCGCACCAGCACTTGGTCGGCCGCGCCCGACACCCGCATCAGCGGATCGCCGGTCAGGTTTTCCCACAGGCTGGCCTCGGGGTCGAGCTGGGCGCGGGTCTGGTCGAAGACGGCGATCTGCAGGTTGGTGCCCAGGCGCACGCTGCCTGCATCGGGCGCGATCTCGCCGGTCAGGAGTTTCAGCAGCGTCGTCTTGCCCGCGCCGTTGGGGCCCACGAAGGCCACGCGGTCGCCGCGCAGCACGCGCAGGTCGAACGCCTTCAGGATCGTGCGGTCGCCCCAGGTCTTGGTCAGGCCGCGCGCCTCGATCACGCGGGTGCCGGACTTTGGGCCTGCGTCCATCTCGAGCGCGGCGGCCCCCTGGCGGCGGATCTGGGCGGCGCGTTCGGCGCGCAGCGCGGCCAGCGCGCGCACCCTTCCCTGGTTGCGCTTGCGCCGGGCGCTTATGCCCTCGACGGCCCATTTCGCCTCGGCCTTGATCTTGCGGTCCAGCTTGTGGCGGGCCTCGTCCTCTTCGGCCCAGACCTGTTCGCGCCACTCCTCGAACCCGTCGAAGCCCGATTCGCGCCGGCGCACCGCGCCGCGGTCGATCCACAGCGTGGCCCGCGTCAGCCGGCGCAGGAAGGCGCGGTCGTGGCTGATCAGGACAAAGGCCTGGCGGGTTTCGGCCAGCTGGCCCTCGAGCCATTCGATGGCCTGGATGTCGAGGTGGTTCGTGGGTTCATCCAGCAGCATCAGTTCGGGCGCCTCGGCCATCAGCCGGGCCAGCGCCGCGCGCCGCCGTTCGCCGCCCGAGGCGCTGGCGACGGGCGTTTCGGGGCGGAACTTCAGCCCCTCGGCCGCCATGGCGACGCGGTAGCCCTCGCCCTCGGGCAGGCCGGCCGCGGCATAGTCGCCCAGCGTGGCAAAGGCCGACAGGTCGGGGTCCTGTTCCATGTAGCCCACGGTCACGCCCGGGGGCACGACGCGGGTGCCGCGGTCGGGGTCGACCAGGCCCGCCATCACCTTCATCAGCGTGGACTTGCCCGACCCGTTGCGCCCGACCAGCGCCACACGGTCGCCGGGCTGCACGGTCAGGTCCAGCCCGTCGAAGACCGGATTGCCGCCGAAGGTCAGCGAGATGTTCGACAGTTGCATAAGGGGTGCGCGCGCCATGGGGGCCGACCTAGGCGGGCGCGGGCGCGGCGTCAAGCGCGGCATCAGGCGCGGCGTCAGGCGCCCTGGGCGCGCGCCGGGCCGCCGGGGGCGTCCAGCTTCTGCAGCGCCAGCCGGATCGCGCGGTTGTCGCCGCGCGTCAGCACCCAGCGGCCCAGCCGGCGGGCAAGGCCCGTGTGGCCGCGCGCGACCGCCCGCTGGAACAGTTCCCGCTGATAGCGGGGGAAGCTGCGGCGCGCCCGCAGCGCGCGGTAGAAGGCGGCGGGCGTCAGGCTGCCGTCCAGCGCGCCCAGGATGATCGGCGTCAGGATCCCCATCTGCGACAGGCTGGACCCCAGCCGGTGCCCCATCAGCGGCGCGCGCAGCCGCACGACATTGGCGCCGGTGAAGCGGTCGACATGGCGGCGGTCCAGCGGCTCATAGGGGTCGTAAAGGATCGTCACCTGCCGCGCCGCGCCGCTGGCCCGGGCGGCATCGCCGTAGGGGCCCGAAAAGTCGCGCCCCCAGGCGGTGGAATAGCGCGTCTCCCAGGGCACCAGCGCCTTGTCCAGCGTCGACTGGGGCGAGATCGCGACCACATCCGCCCCCGGGCAGGCGGCCGAGAACGCCGCCGCCGCATAACCGCCCATCGAGGCGCCGTAGAACACCACCCGGTCGAAGCGCGCGAAGAACCCCGTATCGCGCAGCCGGTCGAATTCGGCCCAGACCCAGGGGTCGCGATACCAGGTCCAGCCGCCCGCCATCACCCCCAGCATCGACCAGCCCTGTTTCGCGATGAAGTCAAAGCCCCAGGGCCGGCGGTCCGCCCGCTTGCCCATCGCGATGTCCAGGTTGTCGAAGGTCACGACCAGCACCCGCCGATCGCGCGGCACGAACAGGAAGCTGTGCCCCGCGCCCTGGGTAAAGAACCCCTCGGGCCCGGCCAGCGACCGGGCGATGTCGCCCCAGTCGTCGGGCGTCTCGCCCGGGGCGGGGGCGGCGGCGGGCGGATGCGGGTCCAGGCGGATTCGCGTCACCTCATGCCCGTCGCGGGTGCCGCGGGCCAGCACGGTGACGCGGCCGAACTCCTTGTAGAAGGGGAAGGCCCCCGACCCCTTGCGGATGCCCGCCAGCACCCGGCTGTCGGCATGGATCAGCGCGGCCAGCACCGGGGCCAGCGGCGCGATGCGCGCCCCGTCGCCGAAGCCCTGCAGGTTCACGATCAGATCGGCCGGGCGCAGATCCTGCATCCGCGCAATGCGGGCGATTCGGGCGGGATCGATCCCCGCGGCCAGCAGCGCCGCGCGCTGGGCCGCCGCGCGGGGGCTTTCGACCGCGGCAAAGGCGCCCTTGCGGTCCAGGTCGATCAGGTCGACGGCGCAGTCCCAGCGCTGGGCGGCGGCCAGCACCTCGGCCAGGCCGCCCTCGCCCAGCAGGGCCACGCGCGCCACCGGCCCCAGATCCAGCCCCGCCAGCAGGTCGGGCCCGGCCGCCGTCATTCGGCGGCCTCGGCCGGGTCGTCGTCGGCGGCCTCGCGCACCGGGATGGGGGCCAGCGTCGGGTCGATCCCGTGCTTCTTCAGCAGCTGGCCGATCACGCTGCGCGGGCGGGGGATGCCGTAGAACTTGGACACGATCCGCGCCCGCATCCGCCGCCCGTAGAAGTGGATCGAGAAGGTGTCGTCCGTCACATAGGGTGCGGGGTCCAGCCCCGGGCGCAGCATCAGGTTGCGGTCGTGATAGGCAAAGGGATACAGCGCCACGCGCGGCATGGAATGGCGGATCTCGCCGGTTTCCTTCAGGAAATGGGTCAGCGCATGCGGCCCCCAGACGCCCCAGGGCATGTCGCCCGCATGGACGGGTTCGCCCCGGTCGCGCGCGGCCTGCAGCTCGGCCACGTATTTCGGGCCATACCAGACCGGAATGGCAAAGGGATCGGCGGTAAAGGCGATCAGGCGGGCCAGCGTCTCGCTGTCCTGCGGCAGGCCCAGCACGCCGCCGTTGACGCCCTCGTCGCTTTCCCAGGCGTGGAAATGGCCCGTGGGCGTGGTGAAGGGGCGCACGCAATAGGCATCGGTATCGGCCCAGATCGTGCGGTCGCATTTCGCCAGCAGGTGATAGCGGAACAGGTCCGAATGCAGCGCCGGGCTGCCGGTGCGGGCATGGCGCAGCACGTCGGCCGGCGGCAGGATCGCCGCGGCATCGGCCAGCTCCACCCCCGCGGGCGCATTGGTCACGCCGTCATAGGTATAAAGGGTGATGGGCTGGCCTGCATCGACAAAGGATTTCAGGCACAGCTGTTCCAGGAACGACAACTCGCCCCCGATCCACAGGGCCGCAACGCGGTAGTCGGTGGTCATGCCTGCATCCCCTGCCCTGCCCGCTTGGCTGCGTGGTCTGGACCCAGTCTACACGCCCCGCCGCGCCCGGCAAAGCCCCCGCCCGGCCGCTTGTCAAGCACGCGGCCGGGCGG
>JACXUX010000260.1 GCA_014763725.1 Rhodobacterales bacterium | reverse complement strand
GGCCCCGTGCCCCTGCCCGACTGGGCGCAAAGGCCCGCCCCGCCGGCCTTCGCCGCACCGGGGCCGCTGTCGCCCTCGTCCCTCGGCGGGGCCAAGGTCCTGCCGGGCGAGGCCGATCCCGCGCTGGCCGAGGCGGCGCTGGCGCGCGGCCGGGCGCTGCATCTGCTGCTGGAACATCTGCCCGGCCTGCCGCGCGCCGACTGGCCCGCCCGGGCGCAGGCGCTGGCCGGCCCCGCAGCCCAGCCCCTGCTGGAGGAGGCGCGCGCGATCCTCGACGCGCCGGATCTGGCACCGCTGTTCGGCCCCGACACCCTGGCCGAGGTGCCGCTGACCGGCACCCTGCTGGGCCGCCGCGCGCTGGGGGTGATCGACCGGCTGGTGGTGGGCCCCGACCGCGTGCTGGCCGTCGACATCAAGTCGAACCGGCTGGTGCCCGACCGCCCCGAAACCGTCCCCGAGGGGCTGCTGCGGCAGATGGGGGCCTATGCCGCACTGCTGGCGCCGCTGTTTCCCGGCCGGCAGATCGACACCGCGCTGCTGTGGACGGCCACGCCGCGGCTGATGCCGCTGCCCGGCGCGCTGGTCATGGCCGCCCTGCAGCGCGCCGAGGTCGCTTGACGCCGCTGCCCCGCGGTGCCTACCTAGGGGGCGACATATTCCAATCCGAGGATGCATCATGGCCACCACCCCCGTCACCGACGCCACCTTTGACGCCGAAGTGCGCAAGTCCGACATTCCCGTCGTCGTCGATTTCTGGGCGGAATGGTGCGGCCCCTGCCGCCAGATCGGGCCCGCACTGGAAGAGCTGTCGAAGGAATACGAAGGCCGCGTCAAGATCGTGAAGGTCAACGTCGACGAAAACCCCGACAGCCCGGCCATGCTGGGTGTGCGCGGGATCCCGGCGCTGTTCCTGTTCAAGAACGGCCAGGTCGTGTCGAACAAGGTCGGCGCCGCGCCCAAGGCCGCGCTGGCCAGCTGGATCAACGGCGCGATCTGATCCGTCGCCGTTGCACCGGACCGGGGGCCGCGGGGCGATCCGCGGCCCTTTTCCTGTCTGGCGCGCCCGATGCAGCTTGCGCTTGACCCCACCCGGCCGATGATGGCCAAACCGGGGGACGGGCGGGGCGCAACGGATGGGAAGGCAGGTCATGGACCGGTCGGTCTGGCAATGGTGGGCCGTGGGTCGCGGGGTCTGGGGGCGCGTCGCGGGCGGCCATTTCGGGCTGATCGCCGCGGGCGTGGCCTTTTATGCGATGTTCGCGGTCTTTCCCGGCCTGACCGCGCTGATCGCGATCTGGAGCCTGTGGGCAGACCCCGCCGCGATCGCCCCCTATCTGACCACCGCCGAAGAGATGCTGCCGGCCGAGGCCGCGCGGCTGGTGCAGGACCAGGTGACCGGCCTGATGTCGGCGCCGCGCGGGACGCTGGGCTGGGCCACGGCACTGTCGGTGGGCGTGGCGCTGTTTGCCGCCCGGGCGGGGGTGTCGGCGCTGATCCGAGCGATGGATTTCGTGCACCGGACGGGGTCGCGCGGGCTGATCCGCGGCTTTGCGGTAGACCTGGGGCTGACGGTGGCGCTGGTCTTCACGCTGCTGGCCGCGCTGGCCACGGCAGTCGTGGTGCCGGTCGCGCTGGCCTGGGCGCAGATCGGGGCCGCGGCGGGGGCAGTGATCGCGGCCCTGCCCTGGGCGGCGCTGACGGTCATGGTCATGGCCAGCCTGGGGATCCTGTATCGCTATGGGCCGAACACCAACCGGCGCCGCGTGACCCCCGGCGCTGCGGTGGCGGCGCTGGTCTGGGCCGGGGTGTCGATCGCCTTTTCCGCCTATCTGGCGAATTTCGGCAGCTACAACCGCATCTACGGCGGGATCGGGGCGGTGATCGCACTGCTGATGTGGCTGTATCTGTCGGTCTGGTCGGTGCTGCTGGGCGCTGCGGTCAATGCCGAATGGCCGCAGCGCCCGCCCGGTCAGACGTAGCGGTTGACCAGGTTTTCCAGCCGTTCCTGCCGGCCGGAGCGGGGCTCGGGCTCGATCCCTTCGGCGGTCACGCGGGCGGCCGCGTCCTCAAGTCCCCCGGCCAGCATGGCCTGGGCGGCGGGCGTCTGCCAGCCGGCATAGCGTTCGGCGCGCAGCGCCTCGAGTCGGCCGTCCTGCAGCATGGCGGCCGCGGATTTCAGCGCGCGCGCGCAGGTGTCCATCGCCCCGGCATGGGCCAGCACCAGATCGGCCGGGTCCAGGCTTTGCCGGCGGATCTTGGCGTCGAAATTGGTGCCGCCCGTGGCATAGCCGCCCGCCCGCAGGATTTCATAGAAGGCCAGCGCCATTTCGGCATGGTTGTTCGGGAACTGATCGGTGTCCCAGCCCGACTGATAGTCGTTGCGGTTCATGTCGATCGACCCGAAGATGCCCAGCGACGCGGCCAGCGCGATCTCGTGCTCGAAACTGTGGCCCGCCAGGATCGCGTGGCCCTGTTCGATGTTCACCTTGACCTCGCGCTCCAGCCCGAATTCCAGCAGGAAGCCATAGACCGTGGCCACGTCATAGTCATACTGGTGCTTGCTGGGTTCCTGGGGCTTGGGCTCGATCAGGATGGTGCCCTGAAAGCCGATCCTGTGCTTGTAGTCGACCACCTGCTGCAGGAAGCGGCCGGCGTGCTGGCGTTCGGCGCGCAGGTCGGTGTTCAGCAGGGTTTCATAGCCCTCGCGCCCGCCCCACAGCACATAGTTCTGCCCGCCCAGCCGGTGGGTGGCGTCCATGTTCGCCTTTACGGTCGCCGCGGCATAGGCATAGACATCCGGGTCGGGGTTGGTGGCCGCCCCCGCCATCCAGCGGCGGTGGCTGAACAGGTTCGCCGTGCCCCACAGCAGTTTCGTGCGGTGGCGCGCCTGTTTTTCGGCCAGATAGTCGACCATCGCGTCCAGGTTGGCCTTCGTCTCGGCAAAACTCGCGCCCTCGGGGCGGATGTCGGCGTCGTGAAAGCAGTAGAACGGCACGCCCAGGATGTCGAACAGCGCGAACCCCACATCGGCCTTCAGCCGGGCGTGATCCAGGCTGTCGCCGAACCAGGGCCGCTGAAAGGTCTGCCCGCCGAAGGGGTCGCCGCCCGGCCAGGCCAGGCTGTGCCACCAGGCCACGGCAAAGCGCAGGTGATCCTCCATCCGGCGGCCCAGCAGCACCTCATCGGGGTTGTAGTGGCGGAAGGCGAACTCGTTCTCCGTGTCGGGGCCTTGGTAGCGCAGGGCAGGGATGCCGGCGAAGAAATCGGTCATGGGTCAGAGGTCCTTGAGGGCGGCCTGCGCCGCGCGGAAACGGGCATGGCCCGCATCGAAGGCCGCGGTCAGGCCGCGGTCGGGGTCGAAGCTGCGGGCGACGGGCGGGGGGGTCGCCACCTCGGCCCCCGCGCCGGTCACGGCCATCAGCGCCAGCCGCGCCGCGCCAAAGGCCGCGCCGAAATCGCCCGCCACGGGGCGCTGGACCGGGCAGTCCAGCGCGGTGGCCAGCAGCTGCAGCCAGTAGTCCGACCGCGACCCGCCGCCCACCGCGATCAGCCGGTCGATCCGCGTGCCGGTGGCGGCCAGCGCATCGCGGCAGTCGCGCAGGGCAAAGGTCACGCCCTCCAGCACCGCGCGGGTGGCGGCGGCGCGGTCGGTGGCATGCTCCAGCCCGGCGAAGGCCCCGCGCACGCGGGCGGAATTCAGCGGCGTCCGTTCGCCGCCCAGATAGGGCAGGAACACCGTCCGCCCCGGCGGCTGCAGCGGGCCCAGGCCCGCGGTCAGTGCCGCGGCCTCGGCCCCCGCCAGCCCGGCGAACCAGTTCAGCGCATCGGTCGCGGCCAGGATCACGCCCATCTGGTGCCAGGTGTCCGGCAGCGCATGACAGAAGGTATGCACGGCCGTCTCCGGCGCCGGCCGATAGCCGTCATTGGCGGCAAACAGCACGCCCGAGGTGCCCAGGCTGACGAAGGCCTCGCCCGCGCGGACCACGCCCACGCCCACG
>JACXUX010000034.1 GCA_014763725.1 Rhodobacterales bacterium | reverse complement strand
ATCGCCCCGATCGCGATGGAAGAAAAGCTGCGCTTCGCCATCCGCGAAGGCGGCCGCACCGTCGGCGCCGGCGTCGTGTCGAAGATCCTCGCCTGAACCAGAACCGCAGGGCGGGGCACCGCCCCGCCCGAATCTCGAGGGATATGAGATGCAAGGACAGACCATTCGCATCCGGATGAAGGCCTTCGATTACCGCGTTCTGGATGCCAGCACCGCGGAAATCGTGAACACGGCCAAGCGCACGGGTGCCCAGGTTCGCGGGCCGATCCCGCTGCCGAACAAGATCGAGAAGTTCACGGTTCTTCGCGGTCCGCACATCGACAAGAAAAGCCGCGACCAGTGGGAGATCCGCACCCACAAGCGTCTGCTGGACATCGTCGATCCGACCCCGCAGACGGTGGACGCGCTGATGAAGCTCGACCTCGCCGCCGGCGTGGATGTCGAGATCAAGGTTTGAGGGGGCACATCCGATGCGCTCTGGAGTGATCGCCAAGAAGCTGGGCATGACCCGGCTGTTTCTGGAAGACGGGCCATCGCCGGCACCTCGATCGGCAAGGGCTTTGCCGGTGCGATGAAGCGGCACAACTTCGGCGGTCTGCGGGCCAGCCACGGTGTGTCGATCAGCCACCGCTCGCACGGCTCGACCGGCCAGTGCCAGGACCCGGGCAAGGTGTTCAAGGGCAAGAAGATGGCCGGCCACCTGGGCGCCGTCCGGGTGACCACGCAGAACCTGGAAGTCGTGCGCACGGATGCCGACCGCGGCCTGATCATGGTCAAGGGCGCGGTCCCGGGGTCCAAGGGCGGCTGGGTCACGATCAAGGATGCGGTGAAGAAGGCCACCCCCGCCGACGTGCCGAAGCCGGCCGCGGTGCGGATGGCCGTTGCCGCCGAAGCGCCCGCCGAAGGGGGTGAAGCATGAAACTCGACGTCATCACGCTGACCGGCGGCAAGGCCGGCGAGATCGAGCTGAACGAGGACCTGTTCGGGCTGGAGCCGCGCGCCGACATCCTGCACCGCGTGGTGCGCTGGCAGCGCGCCAAGGCGCAGGCCGGCACCCATTCGGTGCTGGGCAAGTCGGACGTGTCCTACTCGACCAAGAAGATCTATCGCCAGAAGGGCACAGGCGGCGCACGCCACGGGTCCCGCAAGGCGCCGATCTTCCGTCACGGCGGTGTCTACAAGGGCCCGACGCCCCGCAGCCACGCCCATGACCTGCCCAAGAAGTTCCGCGCGCTGGGTCTGAAGCACGCCCTGTCGGCCAAGGCCAAGGCGGGCGAGCTGATGATCCTGGACGTGGCCACCATGGCCGAGGCCAAGTCTGCGCAGCTGGCGCGGGCCGCCAAGGAACTGGGCTGGAAGCGCGTTCTGGTCATCGACGGGGCCGCGGTCGACGCGAACTTTGCCCTGGCCGCGCGGAACATCGACGGGATCGACGTTCTGCCGACCATCGGCGCCAATGTCTATGACATCCTGAAGCGCGATCAGCTTGTGATCACGAAGGCGGGTGTCGAAGCCCTGGAGGCGCGGCTGAAATGAGCGCGAAACCCGAACACTACGATCTGATCAAGAAGCCCGTGATCACAGAAAAGGCGACGATGGCGTCCGAAGCCAATGCCGTCGTCTTCCAGGTGGCGATGGAGGCGACCAAGCCGCAGATCAAGGAAGCGGTCGAGGCGGTCTTCGGCGTCAAGGTCAAGGCGGTGAACACCACCGTGACCAAGGGCAAGACCAAGCGCTTCAAGGGTCGCCCCGGCGAGCGCAGCGATCGCAAGAAGGCCTACGTCACCCTCGAAGAGGGAAACACCATCGACGTGAGCACCCGCCTCTGATAGAAGGCCGCGAATCTGGCGGCCCCGGGTAACCGGGGCCGTGGATTTTTGGACGAAGCCTTGGGTCATCGTGACCCGGCACAGACACGGAAGACAGAAAGCATGGCACTCAAGTCGTACAAACCGACGACGCCTGGCCAGCGCGGGCTGGTTCTGATCGACCGTTCGGAGCTGTGGAAAGGCCGCCCGGTCAAGGCCCTTGTCGAGGGCATGACCAGGAACGGGGGCCGGAACAACCTCGGACGCGTCACGATGAGGCACCAGGGCGGCGGGGCCAAGCGGCTCTACCGCATCGTGGATTTCAAGCGCCGCAAGTGGGACATGCCCGCCACCGTCGAGCGGATCGAATACGATCCGAACCGGACGGGCTTCATCGCGCTGATCCGCTATCAGGATGGGGAACTGGCCTATATCCTCGCGCCGCAGCGTCTGGCGGTGGGCGACAGCGTCGTCGCCGGGGCCAAGACCGACGTCAAGCCGGGCAACGCGATGCCCTTCAGCGGCATGCCGATCGGCACGATCGTCCACAACGTGGAACTGAAGCCCGGCAAGGGCGGCCAGCTGGCGCGGGCTGCGGGCACCTATGCCCAGTTCGTCGGCCGTGACGGCGGCTATGCCCAGATCCGCCTGTCCTCGGGCGAACTGCGGATGGTGCGCCAGGAATGCATGGCGACCGTGGGCGCGGTGTCGAACCCCGACAACAGCAACCAGAACCTGGGCAAGGCCGGCCGTCGCCGTCACATGGGCATCCGCCCGACGGTCCGCGGTGTCGCGATGAACCCGATCGACCACCCGCACGGCGGGGGCGAAGGCCGCACCTCGGGCGGCCGTCACCCGGTCACCCCCTGGGGCAAGGGCACCAAGGGCAACCGGACCCGCAAGAACAAGACGACGGACAAGTACATCGTCCGCTCGCGTCACGCGAAGAAGGGGCGCTGATCCATGGCACGTTCTCTCTGGAAGGGCCCGTTCGTCGACGCCTATGTGCTGAAGAAGGCCGAGAAGGTTCGCGAGTCCGGCAAGAACGAGGTGATCAAGATCTGGTCGCGCCGTTCGACGATCCTGCCGCAGTTCGTTGGGCTGACCTTTGCCGTCTACAACGGCAAGAAGCACATCCCCGTCGCGGTGACCGAAGACATGATCGGTCAGAAGTTCGGGGAATATTCGCCGACGCGCACCTATTACGGCCATGCGGCCGACAAGAAGGCCAAGAGGAAGTAAGCCATGGGTATGGAAAAGAATCCGCGCCGCGTGGCGGAGAATGAAGCGATGGCGATTGCGCGCATGCTGCGCACCAGCCCGCAGAAGCTGAACCTGGTTGCCGCGCTGATCCGCGGCAAGAAGGTGGACAAGGCCCTGGCCGACCTGACCTTTTCCAAGCGCCGCATCGCCGGCGAGGTGAAGAAGTGCCTGCAGTCGGCCATCGCCAATGCCGAGAACAATCACGGGCTGGACGTCGACAGCCTGGTGGTGGCCGAGGCCTGGGTCGGCAAGAACCTGGTCATGAAGCGGGGCCGTCCGCGCGCCCGCGGCCGCTACGGCAAGATCATGAAACCGTTCAGCGAGCTGACCATCAAGGTCCGGCAAGTCGGGGAGTCCGCGTAATGGGTCAGAAGGTCAATCCGATCGGCATGCGCCTTCAGGTCAACCGGACCTGGGACAGCCGCTGGTTCGCCGAGTCCAAGGACTACGGCAACCTGCTTCTGGAAGACCTGCGCATGCGCGAGTTCATCCATGAAGAGGCCAAGCAGGCCGGCATCAGCCGCGTGATCATCGAACGCCCGCACAAGAAGTGCCGCGTCACGATCCACGCCGCCCGCCCGGGTGTGATCATCGGCAAGAAGGGCGCCGATATCGAGACGCTGCGCAGGAAGCTGACCGCTTTCACCAAGTCGGAACTGCATCTGAACATCGTCGAGGTCCGCAAGCCCGAGATCGACGCCCAGCTGGTTGCGGAATCGATCGCCCAGCAGATGGAACGCCGCGTGTCCTTCCGCCGTGCGATGAAGCGCGGCGTGCAGAACGCGATGCGGATGGGCGCCCTGGGCATCCGGGTGAACGTCTCGGGTCGTCTGGGCGGGGCCGAGATCGCGCGGACCGAATGGTATCGCGAAGGCCGCGTGCCGCTGCACACCCTGCGTGCCGACATCGACTATGCGCTGAGCGAGGCCGAAACCCCCTACGGGATCATCGGCGTCAAGGTCTGGATCTTCCGGGGCGAAATCCTGGAACACGATCCGCAGGCGCACGACCGGCGCGCCACCGAAGCGCACGACGCCCCCGGGCCGCGCGGCCCGCGGCGCGAGCGTGAACGCGCCTAAGGGAGAGAAAGATGCTGCAACCGAAACGGACGAAGTTCCGCAAACAGCACAAGGGCCGCATCCACGGCGAGGCGAAGGGCGGGTTTGAGCTGAACTTCGGCACATTCGCCCTGAAGGCGACCGAGCCCGAGCGCGTGACGGCGCGGCAGATCGAGGCGGCCCGCCGCGCGATCACCCGCCACATGAAGCGTCAGGGCCGCGTCTGGATCCGGATCTTCCCGGATGTCCCGGTCTCGGCCAAGCCGACCGAGGTGCGGATGGGTTCGGGCAAGGGTTCGGTCGATTACTGGGCCTGCAAGGTGAAGCCCGGCCGGATCATGTTCGAGATCGACGGCGTCAGCGAAGTCATCGCGCGTGAAGCCCTGCGCCTGGGCGCGATGAAGCTGCCGGTCACCACGCGCGTCGTCGCGCGCGAGGACTGGTAGGCGACGGCCTTCCGATGTCTGACCGGGGCCCCGTCGGCAGCGACGGGGCCCTTGCCTTTGCAAAGCCCGAGGATGCCATGGCCGAGATCATGTCCCTGTTCGTCACCCGCCTGTATCGCGCCGGTCTGAACGACCTGGCGAAGAAGAAGGTCGATTATGCCGAGCTGTGCGCGACCTGCGAGGCCGTGGCCCAGGATGATGAGGCCGGCCAGACCTGGTGCGAGGAAAACGGCTATCCGGGCTATACCAGCTATGCCTCGCTGAACGACCTGCCGTGGCGGATGCCGGTCTTTGCCGATCTGGAAAAGGCGCTGGACCGGCATGTGGCGGCCTTTTGCGACGACCTTGGCTTTGACCTGCAGGGCCGCAAGCCGAAGTGCAACGCGCTGTGGATCAACATCCTGCCCGAGGGCGGGACGCATGCCAGCCACATCCACCCGCATTCGGTGATCTCGGGCACCACCTATGTGGCGATGCCCGAGGGCACCAGCGCGCTGAAGCTGGAGGATCCCCGCCTGCCGATGATGATGCTGGCACCCCCGGTGCGCAAGGACGCGGCACAGATGCTGCAGCGCTTTGTCTATGTCACGCCCGCGGTGGGCGAAGTGCTGATGTGGGAAAGCTGGCTGCGCCATGAGGTGCCGATGAACCTGTCCGAGGAGGACCGGATCAGCGTCAGCTTCAACTACGGCTGGGCGTGACGGGGCGGGTGCAAGTTTCGCTTGCCCTTGCGGCGCCCCTCCTGTAGGAAGCCGCATCCTGCGATCCCGGGCGACCGGAATCGTCGGTCTGTCATTGTTCCGCCAGGCATACGGTTACCCGGACCAACAGGGGCCGTCTGGCGAATGTGAAGGAAAATGGCGATGGACGCCAAGGAACTGCGGGCCAAGACCCCGGATCAGCTGCGCGAACAGCTGGTCGCACTGAAGAAGGAAGCGTTCAACCTGCGCTTCCAGCAGGCCACCGGCCAGCTTGAGAACACCGCCCGCTTTCGCGGCGTGAAGAAGGATGTCGCGCGCATCCTGACCGTTCTGAACGAAAAAGCCGCCCAGGCGGCGAATTGAGAGGTCTGACATGCCCAAACGTATCCTTCAGGGTGTCGTCACCTCGGACAAGAACGAACAGACCGTGACGGTTCTGGTCGAGCGCCGCTTCAAGCACCCGCTGCTGCAGAAGACGGTCCGCAAGTCGAAGAAGTATCGGGCGCACGACCCGATGAACCAGTTCAAGGTGGGCGACGTGGTCCGCATCGAGGAATGCGCCCCCATCTCGAAGACGAAACGCTGGCATGTGGTGACCGAGGCGACCGCCTGATCCACCTGCTCCAACGAAACCCCGGGGCCGAAAGGTCCCCGAAGGTCGGGAGAAACCAATGATCCAGATGCAGACCAATCTGGATGTTGCTGACAACTCTGGCGCACGCCGGGTTCAGTGCATCAAGGTTCTGGGCGGCTCGCATCGCCGCTATGCCTCGGTCGGCGACATCATCGTGGTGTCGGTGAAGGAGGCGATTCCGAAGGGCCGCGTGAAGAAGGGCGACGTGCACAAGGCCGTCGTCGTCCGCACCGCCAAGGAAGTCCGCCGTGAAGACGGCACCGCCATCCGCTTTGACCGCAACGCCGCCGTCATCCTGAACAAGCAGGGCGAACCGGTCGGCACCCGTATCTTCGGGCCGGTCGTGCGCGAGCTGCGGGCGAAGAACTTCATGAAGATCATCTCGCTGGCGCCGGAGGTGCTGTGATGGCTGCGAAGCTCCGCAAGGGTGACACGGTCATCGTGCTGACCGGCAAGGACAAGGGCAAGACCGGTGCGATCACCGAAGTCCTGCCCAAGGACAACAAGGCCGTGGTCGACGGCGTGAACATGGCCATCCGCCACACCAAGCAGTCGGCGGCCAGCCAGGGCGGGCGCATCGCCAAGGCGCTGCCGATCGACCTGTCGAACCTGGCGCTGGTCGACAAGGACGGCAAGGCGACCCGCGTCGGCTTCCGTTTCGAAGACGGCAAGAAGGTCCGTTACGCCAAGACTACCGGGGAGGCGATCTGATGCTTGACGCTGCCACCTATACCCCGCGCCTGAAGGCCGTCTACGCGACCGAGATCAAGCCGGCGATGAAGACGGAATTCGGCTACAAGAACGACATGATGATCCCGCGGCTCGACAAGATCGTCCTGAACATGGGCGTCGGCGAAGCGGTCAAGGACACCAAGAAGGTGAAGCAGGCCGCCGAGGAACTGGGTCTGATTGCCGGCCAGAAGGCCGTCATCACCCATGCCAAGAAGTCGATCGCCGGCTTCCGCGTGCGGGAAAAGATGCCGCTGGGCTGCAAGGTCACGCTGCGCGCCGACCGGATGTATGAATTCCTGGACCGTCTGATCACGATCGCGCTGCCCCGCGTCCGCGACTTCCGCGGCGTCAAGGGCAACAGCTTCGACGGCCGCGGCAACTATGCCATGGGCCTCAAGGAGCACATCGTGTTCCCCGAGATCAACTTCGACAAGGTTGACGAGATCCTCGGCATGGACATCATCATCTGCACCACCGCGAAGACGGACGCCGAAGCCAAGGCGCTGTTGAAGCACTTCAACATGCCCTTCATCAGCTGATCGCGAGGACCGGAAACATGGCCAAGAAAAGCATGGTGAACCGCGAGCTGAAGCGCCAGAAGTTGGTGAAGCAGTACGCCGCCAAGCGCGCCGCCCTGAAGGCGGTTGTAAGTGACCGGGAACGCCCGATGGAGGAACGCTTCAAGGCGTCCCTGAAGCTGGCGGAACTGCCCCGCAACTCGTCGGCGACGCGGCTGCACAACCGCTGCGAACTGACGGGTCGTCCCCACGCTTACTATCGTAAGCTGAAACTGTCGCGGATCATGCTGCGTGAACTGGCCTCGTTCGGCCAGATCCCCGGCATGGTGAAATCGAGCTGGTAAGGAGGTCGAGATGTCTGTGAACGATCCCCTCGGCGATATGCTGACGCGCATCCGCAACGCCCAGCTGCGCGGCAAGTCGACCGTGTCCACGCCTGCGTCCAAGCTGCGCGCCTGGGTGCTGGATGTGCTGGCCGACGAAGGCTACATCCGCGGCTATGAACGCCAGGACACCAAGAACGGCCAGGGCGAGCTGGTCATCAGCCTGAAATACTTCGAAGGCACCCCCGTGATCCGTGAAATCAAGCGGGTATCCAAGCCCGGCCGCCGGGTCTACATGGGTGTCAAGGAAATCCCCAGCGTCCGCAACGGCCTGGGTGTGTCCATCGTGTCGACGCCCAAGGGCGTGATGTCCGACGCAGCCGCACGTTCGCAGAACGTCGGCGGCGAAGTCCTTTGCACCGTGTTCTGAGGAGGGGGAGATGTCTCGTATCGGCAAGAAACCCGTTCCGCTGGCCAAGGGTGTGACGGCCACGATCTCGGGCCAGACCATCCAGGTGCAGGGGCCCAAGGGCACCCGCAGCTTCACCGCGACGGACGACGTGACGATCACCCTCGACGAGGGCAGCGTCAAGGTCACCCCGCGCGGCACGTCCAAGCGCGCCCGCCAGCAGTGGGGCATGACCCGGTCCATGGTGGAAAACCTGGTGACCGGCGTGACCACCGGCTTCAAGAAGGAACTGGAAATCCAGGGCGTGGGTTACCGCGCCGCGGTGGCCGGCAACGTCCTGAAGCTGTCGCTGGGTTACAGCCACGAGGTGAACTTCGAGGTGCCCAAGGGCATCACGGTGGCCGCCCCGAAGCAGACCGAAATCGTCGTTGAAGGCATCGACGAACAGCAGGTCGGCCAGGTTGCGGCGAACATTCGCGAGTGGCGGCAGCCTGAGCCCTACAAGGGCAAGGGCATCCGCTACAAGGGCGAGTTCATCTTCCGCAAGGAAGGCAAGAAGAAGTAAGGGGCGCGATCATGGCGAACACCAAGCGAGAGCTGTTCCAGAAGCGCCGCCTGCGCGTGCGGAACAAGATCAAGGCGATGTCGAACGGCCGTCTGCGGCTGTCGGTGCACCGTTCCTCGAAGAACATCAGCGTCCAGCTGATCGACGACGTCAAGGGCGTGACCGTGGCCGCGGCCTCGACGCTGGAAAAGGAGCTGGGCTTCTTCGGCAAGAACAACCTCGAGGCCTCGGCCAAGGTCGGCGCGACCATCGCCGAACGGGCCAGGGCGGCGGGCGTGGAAGAGTGCTACTTCGACCGCGGCGGCTTCATCTATCACGGGAAGATCAAGGCGCTTGCCGATGCCGCCCGTGAAGCCGGCCTGAAGTTTTAAGGAGACGATCATGGCAGAACGTGAAAACCGCCGGGAAGGTCGTGATCGCCGCGAGCGCGAGGAAACCCCGGAATTCGCCGATCGTCTGGTGGCGATCAACCGGGTGTCCAAGACGGTCAAGGGCGGCAAGCGCTTCGGCTTTGCGGCTCTGGTCGTGGTGGGCGACCAGCGCGGCCGCGTGGGCTTTGGCAAGGGCAAGGCCAAGGAAGTGCCCGAGGCGATCCGCAAGGCCACGGAACAGGCCAAGCGCAGCCTGATCCGCGTGCCGCTGCGCGATGGCCGCACGCTGCACCACGACATGGAAGGCCGCCACGGCGCCGGCAAGGTCGTGATGCGCGCCGCGGTGCCGGGGACCGGCATCATCGCCGGCGGCCCGATGCGCGCCGTGTTCGAGATGTTGGGCCTGCAGGACGTGGTGGCCAAGTCGATCGGCAGCCAGAACCCCTACAACATGATCCGCGCGACCATCGACGGTCTGACGCAGGAATCGAGCCCCCGTCAGGTCGCGCAGCGTCGCGGCAAGAAGGTGGCCGACATCCTGCGCAAGCCCGAAGTCGAAGCCGCCGCGCCGGTCGAAGCGTAAGAGGCCCGCGATGAGCAAGAAGACCATCGTCGTCAAGCAGGTGGCCTCGGCCGCCCGCCGCCCCGCGATCCAGACCGCCACGTTGAAGGGCCTCGGTCTGAACAAGATGAACCGCACCCGTGAGCTGGAGGATACCCCCTCGGTCCGCGGGATGGTGGCCAAGATCTCGCACCTGGTGCAGATCATCGAGGAACGCGGCTGATCCGTCCGGATCGGCCTTTTGCAGGCGCCCCGGCCCCCGGCCGGGGCGTTTTGCATTGGGGCGGGGCAGGCTGGGGGCGGACATGCGGCTGACGCAGACAGGCGTGCACTTGGCGGCCGGGCTGGGGGCGGTGGTCGTGGGCGTCACGCCGTGGGCCTGGGGCCAGCCGTTGATCAGCGCCTCGGGCCGGGTGCTGCCCTGGGTCAATTCGGTCTGGTCGGCCGAGAATTCGCAGCAGATCGCCGACTGGTATACGGTGCAGCATGTGCTGCACGGGATGCTGGTGGCGCTGATCTGGCAGCTGGCGCCGGGGCGCGTGTCTCGCCGGGGGGCGCTGGCCCTGGCCATCCTGTCCGGCGTGGCCTGGGAGATCGTCGAACACACCGACTGGGTGCTGGACCGGTTCCGCGCGACGACGATCTATCGCGGCTATCTGGGCGACAGCGTGCTGAACGCGGTCTGCGATTACCTGTTCATGCTGGCGGGATTTGCGCTGGCCTCGCGGCTGGGGGTGCGCGCCAGTCTGGCGGTGATGCTGGCCTGTGAGCTGGGGTCTGCCGTGATCGCGCGCGACAGCCTGATCCTGACCACGATCCGCGTCGTCCATCCGATTCCCGCCGTGACGGACTGGCAGGACGAACGCAACCCCGATGCGGGGCGGTGACCGGTCGCCCGTCTTGCCGCGCGGGGGCTTTGTGGCTATACGCCGCGGATGGCTCCCGGGCCATCGAATCAACAAGAAATGCCGTGTTGCCCGCATCCGTCGCAGGTATGGGTATTCCGGCCAAGGAGATGCGACATGAAACTGCATGAACTGTCCGACAATCCCGGCGCCGCCAAGAAGCAGAAGCGGGTGGCGCGCGGTCCCGGCTCTGGCAAGGGCAAGACCGCCGGCCGCGGGATCAAGGGCCAGAAGTCGCGGTCGGGCGTGGCGCTGGGCGGGTATGAAGGCGGCCAGATGCCGCTGTATCGCCGCCTGCCGAAGCGCGGCTTCAACAAGCCCAACCGGCTGAAATTCGCGGTGGTCAACCTGGGGATCATCGACAAGTTCATCGCCGAAGGCAAGATCGACGCCAGCCAGCCCATCACCGAGGATGTGCTGGTCGCCTCGGGTCTGGTGCGGCGCAAGCTGGACGGCGTGCGCGTTCTGGCCAAGGGCGAGATCGCCCATGCCATCACCCTGACCGTCACCGGGGCCTCGGGCCCGGCGATCGAGGCGGTGGCGAAGGCCGGCGGCACGCTGACCGTGGCCGCCAAGGCCGAGGCCGCTGCCGAATAAACAGTTGTGGGCGGGCCCGATCCCGCCTACATCTGCCTCGGATTTCCTGCGCCGCCGACCGGGAACCGGTTCGGCGGCGCTGTCACGCAAGCACGGAAAGAACCGGGCATGGCATCTGCTGCAGAGCAAATGGCGGCAAACCTCAGCTGGAGCACGCTGGGCAAGGCGACCGATCTTCGCCACCGCATCTTCTTTACCATCGGGCTGCTGATCGTCTACCGGCTGGGCACCTATATCCCCGTGCCGGGCATCGACGGGGCGGCACTGCGCGAATTCATGGACAGTGCTTCGGCCGGGCTGGGGGGCATCCTGAACATGTTCACCGGCGGTGCGATCAGCCGGATGGGCATCTTTGCCCTGGGCATCATGCCCTACATCTCGGCCAGCATCATCGTGCAGCTGCTGGCCTCGATGCTGCCGCGGCTGGAACAGCTGAAGAAAGAGGGCGAACAGGGCCGCAAGAAGATCAACCAGTACACCCGCTATGGCACGGTGGGGCTGGCCTTCTTCCAGGCCTATGGCATCGCGGTCAGCCTGGAACGGGGGGGACTGGCGCATGACCCGGGCCTGTATTTCCAGGCCGCTGCTGTGATCACCCTGGTCGGCGGCACGATGTTCCTGATGTGGCTGGGCGAACAGATCACCGCCCGCGGCATCGGCAACGGCATCAGCCTGATCATCTTCGTGGGCATCGTGGCGGAAATCCCCGCCGCGCTGGCGCAGTTCTTCAGCCAGGGCCGGTCGGGCGCGATCAGCCCCGTCGTCATCATCGGCGTGATCGTGATGGTGGTGGCGGTGATCGCCTTCGTCGTGTTCATGGAACGCGCGCTGCGCAAGATCCACATCCAGTATCCGCGCCGCCAGGTGGGGATGAAGGTCTATGACGGCGGCTCGTCGCATCTGCCGATCAAGGTGAACCCGGCGGGCGTGATCCCGGCGATCTTTGCCTCGTCGCTGCTCTTGCTGCCGGTGACGGTGTCGACCTTCTCGGGCAGCGAGACCGGCCCGGTGATGAGCACGATCCTGGCCTATTTCGGCCCGGGCCAGCCGCTCTATCTGCTGTTCTTCGTCGGCATGATCGTGTTCTTCAGCTACTTCTACACCGCCAACGTTGCCTTCAAGGTCGACGACGTGGCCGACAACCTGAAGAACCAGAACGGCTTTGTCCCCGGCATCCGGCCCGGTCCGCGCACCGCGGAATATCTGGAATATGTGGTGAACCGCGTTCTGGTGCTGGGGTCGGCCTATCTGGCGGCGGTCTGCCTGCTGCCGGAAATCCTGCGGTCGCAGCTGGCCATTCCGTTCTACTTCGGCGGCACCTCGGTGCTGATCGTGGTCAGCGTGACGATGGACACGATCAACCAGGTGCAGTCGCATCTGCTGGCCCATCAGTACGAAGGGCTGATCGAGAAGTCGCAACTGCGCGGCAAGAAACGCACCGGGGCGCGTCGTCCCCCGGCCAGGCGCTGAGGGGAAGATGCCGAACGTCATTCTGCTGGGGCCGCCGGGGGCGGGCAAGGGAACCCAGGCCAAGCGGCTTGAGGACGAGCGCGGCATGGTCCAGCTGTCGACCGGCGACATGCTGCGCGCGGCCCGCACCTCGGGCACCGAGATGGGCCGCCGCGTGGCCGAGGTGATGGACCGGGGCGAACTGGTCACCGATGACATCGTGATCGGCCTGATCGGGGAACGGCTGTCGGCCAGCCAGGGCGGGGGCTTCATCTTCGACGGGTTCCCGCGCACGCTGAAGCAGGCCGATGCGCTGGCGGCGCTGCTGGACCGGATGGGCCAGCGGCTGGATGCGGTGATCGAGATGCAGGTCGACGATGCGGTGCTGGTGGCCCGCATCACCGGCCGCTACATCTGTGGGTCCTGTGGCGCGGTCTATCACGACACCACGCGGCCCACGCGGGTTGCGGGCGTCTGCGATGCCTGCGGATCGACCGACCTGCGTCGGCGTGCCGACGATACCGAAGAGGCGCTGAAGCAGCGGCTGCTGGAATATTACAAGAAGACCTCGCCGCTGATCGGCTACTACTATGCCAAGGGCCTGCTGACCACGGTGGACGGTCTGGCCGACATGGATGCGGTGGGTGCGGCGGTGGCCGCGGTGCTGGACCGCCGCGGCTGATCCGCAGGGGGGGCGCCATCGCGCGCGTGGCACCTGCACCAGCCCTTGACGGGCTGGACAAAAGCCCATATGCGACAGCGTCCCGCAAGGGAATCGGCCTGTTCCGGGGTGCGCCCCGGGCCCTGCCGCATCGCCCCGGGCGGCCCCGGGCGCCTCGGTTGTGAAAAAAGGTTCTGGCATCACGGAACCGCAACGAAAAGGAAGACACGCGTGGCACGTATTGCTGGCGTCAACATCCCGACGGGGAAACGCGTCCCCATCGCCCTGACCTATATCCACGGCATCGGCCCCCACTTCGCCGAACAGATCTGCGAAGCGATCAAGATCGACCGCGCCCGTCGCGTGAACGACCTGACTGACGCCGAAGTGCTGGCGATCCGCGAATACATCGACGCCAACTTCACCGTCGAGGGCGACCTGCGCCGCGAAGTGGCCACCAACATCAAGCGTCTGATGGACCTGGGCTGCTACCGCGGCCTGCGCCACCGCAAGAACCTGCCGGTTCGCGGCCAGCGCACCCACACGAACGCCCGCACCCGCAAGGGCCCGGCGAAACCCATCGCCGGCAAGAAGAAGTAAGGGGAGCAGCGACCGATGGCACGCGATACCAAAGCCGCCGCTTCGCGCGTGAAGCGCAAGGAACGCAAGAACATCGCCGCGGGCGTGGCGCATGTGAACAGTTCGTTCAACAACACCAAGATCCTGATCTCGGACGTGCAGGGCAACGCGATCTCGTGGTCGTCGGCCGGCACCATGGGCTTCAAGGGAAGCCGCAAGTCGACCCCCTACGCCGCCCAGATGGCGGCCGAGGATGCGGGCCGCAAGGCGCAGGAACACGGCGTGAAGACGCTCGAGGTCGAGGTCCAGGGTCCCGGTTCGGGTCGCGAATCGGCGCTGCGCGCGCTGGCCGCGGTGGGCTTCCAGATCACCTCGATCCGCGACGTGACGCCGATCGCGCACAACGGCTGCCGCCCGCCCAAGCGCCGGCGCGTCTGACCGCACAGGTTTATCACCGGGTCGCGCCCTGTGCGCGCCCCGGTCACGTCATTTCGAACCTCGGGCGTTTCCTGCTTGCCGGTCATGGGCGGGAAACTGGAATGGAGGCGACCGCATGATCCACAAGAACTGGCAGGAACTGATCAAGCCGACGCAGCTGGACGTTCGTCCGGGCGTCGATCCTGCGCGCGTGGCGACCGTCGTGGCCGAACCGCTGGAACGCGGCTTCGGGCTGACGCTGGGCAACGCGCTGCGCCGGGTGCTGATGTCCAGCCTGCAGGGTGCCGCCATCACCAGCGTGCAGATCGACAACGCGCTGCATGAATTCACCTCGCTGGCCGGCGTGCGCGAGGACGTGACCGACATCGTCCTGAACCTGAAGGGCGTGGCGATCAAGATGGAGGTCGAGGGTCCCAAGCGGCTGTCGATCTCGGCCAAGGGGCCGGGCATGGTCACCGCAGGCGACATCTCGGAAAGCAACGGGATCGAGATCCTGAACAAGGATCACGTCATCCTGCACCTGGACGAGGGTGCGGATGTCTACATGGAACTGACGGTCAACACCGGCAAGGGCTATGTCTCGGCCGACAAGAACAAGCCCGAGGATGCGCCGATCGGCCTGATCGCGATCGACGCCATCTTCTCGCCGGTGAAAAAGGTCAGCTACGAAGTGCAGCCCACCCGAGAGGGCCAGGTGCTGGACTATGACAAGCTGACCATGAAGATCGAGACCAACGGCGCGCTGACGCCCGAGGACGCCGTGGCCTATGCCGCGCGCATCCTGCAGGACCAGCTGCAGGTGTTCGTCAACTTCGACGAACCCGAACAGGCCGGCAAGGCCGAGCTGGACACGGGTCTGGAATTCAACCCGCTGCTGCTGAAAAAGGTGGACGAGCTGGAACTGTCGGTCCGGTCCGCCAACTGCCTGAAGAACGACAACATCGTCTATATCGGCGACCTGATCCAGAAGACCGAGGCCGAGATGCTTCGCACCCCGAACTTCGGTCGCAAGTCGCTGAACGAGATCAAGGAAGTGCTGTCCTCGATGGGCCTGCACCTCGGCATGGAAGTCGAGGACTGGCCGCCGGAAAACATCGAGGACCTGGCCAAGCGCTTCGAGGACCAGTTCTGATTGCGGGGCGCGTTCAGCGCCCCGTTCGACCACCCGGGCAATTCCGCCCCAATGATGCCGGGTCTACGCAACCCGGCAGGACAAAGCAAAAAGACCTAGGAGAGACCCATGCGTCACGCCCGCGGCTATCGCCGCCTGAACCGCACCCACGAACACCGCAAGGCGCTGTTTGCCAACATGTCCGGCAGCCTGATCGAGCATGAGCAGATCAAGACCACCCTGCCCAAGGCCAAGGAACTGCGCCCGATCGTCGAAAAGCTGATCACGCTGGCCAAGCGCGGCGACCTGCACGCCCGCCGTCAGGCCGCGGCCCAGCTGAAGGAAGACCGCCACGTCGCGCGGCTGTTCGACATCCTGGGTCCGCGCTACAAGGACCGCGCCGGCGGCTATGTCCGCATCCTGAAGGCCGGCTTCCGCTATGGCGACATGGCGCCGATGGCGATCATCGAATTCGTCGACCGCGACCCGAACGCCAAGGGCGCGGCCGACCGTGCCCGGACCGAGGCCGAGGAAGCCGCCGAAGGCTGATCCCGCGCCACCGCGCCGGAGGAGACAGGGCCCGCGCCATTGGCGCGGGCCTTTTCCATGGTCTTGCGGGCCGCCGGGGAGGGGCGCATACCAGACCCGTCCAGCCCACCCAATGGTGATGCCATGATCCTGCGCACGCTTGCCCCGGTTCTTGCCCTGTCGCTGATGGCCCTGGCCCCCGTGGCGCAGGCCGAAACCCGCGTGCCCGAAAGCGCGGCGGATATCAGCCTGTCGTTCGCGCCCGTGGTGCGGGCGGCCGCCCCCGCGGTGGTCAACATCTACGCTACCCGCCTGGTCGAGGATCGCCGCAGCCCCTTTGCCGCCGACCCGTTCTTTCGCCAGTTCTTCGGCGACCTGCCCGGCCTGCGCCAGCAGCGGGCGGAAAATTCGCTGGGCTCGGGCGTGATCGTGTCGGGCGACGGGCTGGTGGTGTCGAACTATCATGTGGTGGGCGAGGCGTCGGACATCCGCGTGGTGCTGGCCGACCGGCGCGAATATGCCGCCCGCGTCGTGCTGGGGGATGAGGCCAGCGATCTGGCCGTGCTGCAGATCGAGGGGCTGGACGAACCGCTGCCCACGTTGGCCTTCCGCGACAGCGACACGGTCGAGGTGGGCGATCTGGTGCTGGCCATCGGCAACCCCTTTGGCGTGGGGCAGACAGTCAGCTCGGGCATCATCTCGGGGCTGGCGCGGTCAGGCCTGGCGGTGGGCGACGGGCGGGGGTATTTCCTGCAGACCGATGCCGCGATCAATCCGGGCAATTCGGGCGGCGCGCTGGTCGATGTGCGCGGCCGGCTGGTGGGGATCAACACCGCGATCCTGTCGCGCTCGGGCGGGTCGCAGGGCATCGGCTTTGCCATCCCGGCCAATCTGGTGCAGTCGGTGGTGGCCCAGGCGCGCGCCGGGGCCGACCGGTTCCAGCGGCCCTGGGCGGGGGTGAACGGCCAGCCCGTCGACCAGGCCCTGGCCGAGGCGCTGGGGCTGGACCGCCCGCGCGGCGTCGTGTTGACCGAGGTGCATCCCGACAGCCCCTTTGCCGCCGCCGGCCTGCGCCCGGGCGACGTGATCCTGTCGCTGGGGGGGGAACCCGCGAACACCCCGCAAGAGGTGATCTTCCGCCTGGCCGCGCTGGGGGTGGGGGGCCGGGTCAAGCTGTCCTGGCTGCGCAAGGGGCGCGAGCGGCAGGCCGATGTGGCGCTGATCGCCGCGCCCGACCGGCCCGACCGGCAGACGCTGAGGATCCGGGGCGCCACGCCGCTGGCGGGGCTGACCGTCGCGCGGGTGAACCCCGCGGTGATCGCCGAATTCGGCCTGCCGCTGGGCGCGCAGGGCGTGGTCGTGACCGCGGCCGAGGGCGTGGCCGCGCGCGTGGGCCTGCAGCCGGGCGACATCCTGCTGTCGATCAACGGGGACGAACCCGAGCGGCCTGCCGATGTCGACCGCGCCGCCCAGCGTCAGGTGCGGGTCTGGGCCGTCGACGTGCTGCGCGGCGGCAAGGCGCTGCGGCTGCGCTTTCGCATCTGACCTTTCGCCCGCCCCCGCGCGGGGCTAGCCTGCCGCCATGGCCGATCTGTTCGACCCCGCCCCCGACACGCCCGCCGGCC
>JACXUX010000259.1 GCA_014763725.1 Rhodobacterales bacterium | reverse complement strand
GGGCGGGCTGGTGGGTGATGACGGGTTCGAACCGCCGACATTCTCGGTGTAAGCGAGACGCTCTGCCAACTGAGCTAATCACCCGCAGGGCGGTTGTAGCGCGCGACGGGGCGCGGCGACAAGGCCCCGAACGCAAAAGGCGCGCCACATCGGGCGCGCCTCGGGCAATTCATGGTGGGCGATAACGGATTTGAACCGCTGACATCTTCGATGTGAACGAAGCGCTCTACCGCTGAGCTAATCGCCCGATGCGCGGGGGTTTAGCGTCACTCTTCGGCCTCTGCAAGGGGCTCTGTGACATCTTTCTGTGCCTTTCCGCCCGAGGGGCCGCGGCGCAGCTTGATGTTCAGCACCTCGCCCGAGGCATTGTCGCGGCTGCGGCTGACGCGCATCCGGCCCAGGGGGGGCAGCACGACATCCTCGCCCTTGGACAGGGCATCGCCCAGGGCGGCGAGCGTCGCCTCGACGATCTCGCGCGCCAGTTTCTTCTTGGCGCCGCTGGCGGCGGCCACGCGATCGACAAATTCCTTCTTGGCCAGGCGCGTCACCGGGGCAGCGGGCGCGGCGGGCGGCGTCGCGCTGTCCAGGGCGCTTTCGGGGGCGGGCTCGGCCGTCTTGGAGTTGCGGGGGGCCACGGGAAATCTCCTTGCGATCGACAATCTGGCCGCGATCCTAGCAGATCGCCGCCGCGCGGCAACAGGGGCCGCGGAAAGCAAAGGCGCGCCCCGGTCGGGGGCGCGCCATTGTCCTGCCCGCAGGCGGGCCGGTCAGTGGGCGACGGGGCTGGACCCGGCCTCGGCCGCGGCGCGGCGGGCGGCTGCGGCGGCCTCTTCGGCGGCCTCGTCCCAGTCCACCGGCTCGGGCTGGCGGACCAGGGCGTGGCGCAGCACCTCGCGCACATGGGCCACCGGGATGATCGTCAGCCCCTGCTTCACGCTGTCGGGGATCTCGGGCAGATCCTTGGCGTTCTCTTCGGGGATCAGCACCGTGGTGATGCCCCCGCGCAGCGCCGCCAGCAGCTTTTCCTTCAGCCCGCCGATCGCCAGCACATTGCCGCGCAGCGTGACCTCGCCCGTCATGGCGATGTCCTTGCGCACCGGGATGCCCGTCAGCACCGACACGATCGAGGTCACCATGGCGATCCCCGCGCTGGGGCCGTCCTTGGGCGTGGCGCCCTCGGGCACATGGACGTGGATGTCGGTCGTCTCGAACCGGGGCGGCTTGACCCCCAGTTCGGGGCTGATCGAGCGCACGAAGGACGAGGCCGCCTCGATCGATTCCTTCATCACGTCGCCCAGCTTGCCCGTGGTCTTCATCCGCCCCTTGCCGGGCAGCTTCAGCGCCTCGATCTGCAGCAGGTCGCCGCCCACGCTGGTCCAGGCCAGGCCCGTGACCACGCCGACCTGATCCTCCTTCTCGGCCAGGCCATAGCGATAGCGGCGCACGCCCAGGAAGGCTTCCAGCGTCTCGGGCGTCACCTCGACGGCCTTGACCTTGCCCTTCATGATCTCGGTCACCGCCTTGCGGGCCAGTTTCGCGATCTCGCGTTCCAGGTTCCGCACGCCCGCCTCGCGCGTGTAGGTGCGGATCATCTCGGTCAGGGCGGCATCGGTAACCGCGAATTCGCCCTTCTTCAGGCCGTGGTTCTTGATCTGCTTGGGGATCAGGTGGCCCTTGGCGATCTCGCGCTTTTCATCCTCGGTATAGCCCGCCAGCGGGATGATCTCCATCCGGTCGAGCAGCGGGCCCGGCATGTTGTAGCTGTTGGCCGTGGTGATGAACATCACGTTGGACAGGTCGTATTCGACCTCGAGGTAATGGTCGACGAAGGTGTTGTTCTGTTCGGGGTCCAGCACCTCGAGCAGGGCGCTGGCCGGATCGCCGCGGAAATCCTGCCCCATCTTGTCGATTTCATCCAGCAGGATCAGCGGATTGGTCGTCTTGGCCTTCTTCAGCGACTGGATGATCTTGCCCGGCATGGACCCGATGTAGGTCCGCCGGTGGCCGCGGATTTCCGATTCGTCGCGCACCCCGCCCAGGGAAATGCGGATGAATTCGCGCCCCGTGGCCTTGGCCACGCTGCGCCCCAGGCTGGTCTTGCCCACGCCGGGCGGGCCCACCAGGCACAGGATCGGGCCCTTCAGCTTGTCGGACCGGGCCTGGACGGCCAGGTATTCTACGATGCGTTCCTTGACCTTCTCCAGCCCGAAATGGTCGGCATCCAGCACCTTCTGCGCGGCATCCAGATCCTTCTTGACCCGGCTCTTGACGCCCCAGGGCACGCCCAGCAACCAGTCGAGGTAGTTGCGCACCACCGTCGCCTCGGCCGACATCGGGCTCATGCTGCGCAGCTTCCTCAGCTCGGCCTCGGCCTTTTCGCGGGCCTCCTTGGACAGCTTGGTAGCGCGGATGCGTTCCTCAAGCTCGGCCAGCTCGGACTGGCCGTCCTCGCCGTCGCCCAGCTCCTTCTGGATCGCCTTCATCTGTTCGTTCAGGTAGTATTCGCGCTGCGTCCGCTCCATCTGCGTCTTGACGCGCGACTTGATCTTCTTTTCCACCTGAAGGACGGAAATCTCGCCCTGCATCAGGCCATAGGCCTTCTCCAGCCGCTCGGCCACGTCGAGCGTTTCCAGCAGGTGCTGCTTCTGCCTCACCTCGATGCCCAGATGGCCGGCCACCAGATCGGCCAACCGCTCGGGTTCGCGGGTCTCGGCCACTTGGCCCAGCGCCTCTTCGGGGATGTTCTTCTTGATCTTGGCGTATTTCTCGAATTCCTCGGCCACCGCGCGGACCAGGGCGGTCACCGCGGCCTTGTCGCCGGGCTTTTCGGTCAGCTCTTGCGCGCGGGCCTCGAAATAGCGGTCGTTGGGCAGGAATTCGGCGATGCGCACGCGCGCGCGGCCCTCGACCAGCACCTTGACGGTGCCGTCGGGCAGCTTCAGCAGCTGCAGCACATTGGCCAGCACGCCGGTGCGGTAGATGCCGTCGGCGGTGGGATCATCCTGGGTGGGGTCGATCTGCGAGGCCAGCAGGATCTGGCGGTCGTCCTGCATCACCTCTTCCAGCGCGCGGACCGATTTCTCGCGGCCCACGAACAGCGGCACGATCATGTGGGGAAAGACCACGATGTCGCGCAGCGGCAGCACCGGATAGGTCGGGGGGGTCTGGTCGCTCATGCGCGTGTCCTTTTTCTTGGGCAAAGAACCCGGCCCCGATCATCGGCGGCACCGGCCCTTTCCGTCCAATGCCATATCTGGGGGCGCACCCCCCGGGTGTCAACCGACACCTGGGGGGTCGGTCTGCGTCCGGCCGGGGACGGGTGCCAGGGCGGGCCGCGCGGGCGGTCAGGGCGCGCGCAGCACCGCCGTCAGGGGGGCGAACTGGACCATGGCCGACCGCCCCTCGACCGCCCATTCCAGCAGCGCGGCCACCGTCTCGGGCCGGGCGGTGCCGTAGACGATCACCAGCCCCTCCTGCGCGGCGCGAAAGGTCGCGCGGTCCAGATAGCGGCGGATGACCGGGGTGGCCTCGCCCTCGGCATCCAGCGGGCGAAAGACCACGGCCGACCGCAGCCCCTGGCGCGCGGCGATCTGGCCCGCGGCGTTCAGCCCGCGGTCCCAGCTGACCAGGCCGCGGCCCTGGGCCTGCAGGATGTCGACCGTCTGCTGCGCCAGATCGCGGCTGTCCTGCAGCACCGAGGCAGGCGGCAGCACCGCCGCCACCGCCTGGGGCACGCCGGCGGCCGCGGCCTCGAACGCGACCTCGGCATCGGCGGGGCCGGCGTCGGCGGGCAGCGCGGGGGCCAGCAGCGCGATCTCTTGCCCCGCGGCGCGGTAGAGGTCGGCGGCCAGGCCCGCATCGGGCAGCGCGGGGTCGATCACGAAGGTGACCGGGAAGGGCAGCGCGGCCAGCGCCTCACGATCCACCGCCGGTCCGCCGGGGTCGGCCAGCAGGACGACAAAGGCGGGGCGGCCCGGATCGGCGACATGGGGCCGGGCAAAACGGTCGATCGGGGCCAGCGTGGCAGGGTCGGGCGCGGCCAGGGCGGCGGCC
>JACXUX010000258.1 GCA_014763725.1 Rhodobacterales bacterium | reverse complement strand
TCGCGGTGCTTGGGGTCCATGTTGGCCTGCACCTTGAAGACGAAGCCGGTCACGGGGGGTTCGTCGGCCGTGATCTGGCGTTCGGCGGTCTTCTGCGGCAGGGGCGTGGCGGCCAGCGCCGCCAGGTCGCAGGTCAGGGGCGGCAGCCCCTCGCCCGGGCGGGCATGCAGGGGCGCGCGGCGTTCCTGCCAGCGGTCGATCAGGCTGTCGGGGGCGCCGGGGTAGGTAGGCATCGGGGGCTCCTTTCGCGCGCCCCGACTGTCGCGGCTTTGCGCGCGCCAGGCAAGCCCGGTGTCAGAACAGATGCAGCGCGATGCCCACGAGCGGCAGGATCAGCGCATAGCCGAGCGCGACGGCCAGCCCGTCGTGCGCCGTCAGCCCCAGCCCGAACAGCAGCACCGGAAAGGCCAGCAGGAAGGGCAGCCCCGGGATCACCCCCGCGACGAAGATCACCGCCGCCACCCCCAGGATCGTCACCGCCACCGCGGCCAGGCCCGCGCGGCTGGCCGCCAGCGGCACCAGCCGCGGATGCAGCAGCCGGTGCAGCCAGCGCGTCCAGGGCCGCACCCGGCGGACGAAGCCCAGGACCAGCGCCGACCGCAGCGTCCGCCCGCGCAGCCGGCGCGGCAGGTGCAGCGCCCGCCCGCCCGTCAGGATTTCCACCGCGATCAGCGCCAGCACCACCGCCACCGCCCCCGGCATGCCCGGCACCAGCCCCACGGGCAGGATCAGGAACAGCGCCAGGATCACCAGCAGCGGCCCGAATCCGCGGGTGCCGATGGCAGCCAGGATCTGGCCCAGCGTCAGCCGGTCCTCGGCCTCGGCCGCGCGCGCCAGCGTGTCTAGGATCCCGTCGAAGGCGTCGCCCCCGTTCATCTGCGGGGGGCGGGCCATGTCAGACCATCATTTCCTTGGTGGCCGACAGCTTCAGTTCGGGGAAGTCGCGCTCGATCCGCTCGATGTCCCATTTCAGCCGCGTCAGATAGACGATATCGCCATCGTGGTCGGTGGCGATATGGCCCCTGTTGACGTTGACGAAACGGTCCATCGCCTCGCGCGGGCCGGTGACCCAGCGGGCCGAGGTGAACTGCGACCCCTCGAACCGGACGGGCAGGGAATATTCCTCCTCGATCCGGCTGGCCAGAACCTCGAACTGCAGCGCGCCCACGACGCCCACGATGAAGCCCGACCCGATCATCGGCTTGAAGACCTTGGCCGCGCCTTCCTCGGCGAACTGCATCAGCGCCTTTTCCAGGTGCTTGGCCTTCATCGGATCGCCTGCGCGCACGCCCTGCAGCAGTTCGGGGGCAAAGCTGGGGATGCCGGTGTCGCGGTGCTTGGGGTCCATGTTGGCCTGCACCTTGAAGACGAAGCCGGTCACGGGGGGTTCGTCGGCCGTGATCTGGCGTTCGGCGGTCTTCTGCGGCTGGGGCGGGGGGCCGTATTCGCCGATGCCGTCCATCAGCTCGCGCACGCCAAAGGAATTGATCGCGCTGCCGAACCAGATCGGCGTCATCGACCCGTTCAGGAAGGACGCCCGGTCGAAGGCGGGCAGCAGCTCGCGCGCCATCTCGAGGTCCTCGCGCAGGCGCGCCAGCAGGTCGGCGGGGACATGGTCGGCCAGGCGGGGGTCGTTCAGCCCGCTGATCTGGATCGATTCCGCCACGCGGTTGCGGTCGGCGCGGTCCATGATGTCCAGCCGGTCGTGCAGGATGTCATAGGCCCCCAGAAAGTCGCGCCCCACGCCGATGGGCCAGCTGGCCGGAGTCACGTCGATGGCCAGGTTTTCCTGGATCTCGTCGATGATTTCAAAGGTGTCGCGGCTTTCCCGATCCATCTTGTTGCAGAAGGTCAGGATCGGCAGGTCGCGCAGGCGGCAGACCTCGAACAGCTTGCGCGTCTGCGATTCGACCCCCTTGGCGCCGTCGATCACCATGATCGCGGCATCGACCGCGGTCAGCGTGCGGTAGGTATCCTCGGAAAAGTCGCTGTGGCCGGGCGTGTCGACCAGGTTGAAGCGGAACTGCCGGTAGTCGAACGACATGGCCGAGGCCGACACCGAGATGCCGCGTTCCTGTTCCAGCTTCATGAAGTCGGACCGGGTGCGCCGCGCCTCGCCCTTGGCGCGGACCTGGCCGGCCATCTGGATCGCGCCGCCGAACAGCAGGAACTTTTCGGTCAGCGTGGTCTTGCCCGCGTCGGGGTGCGAGATGATCGCGAACGTCCGGCGGCGGGCGATTTCGGGCGGCAGGGGGGGCGCGTTGTCCAGCATGGCGGCGATTTAGCCCAAAGCGCCCCGCCCGTCCACCACGGCGGGCGGCCCGGAGTTTTGAAAACTCCGGGCAAATTCCTTGCAAGGAATTTGGCCCCGGCCGCCCGCGGCGCGCTACTTGCGCAGGCCGGCGAAGCGCGTCTGCCAGTCGGCGCGTTCCTCGTCGGTGATCTTGCGGAACAGGTTTTCCGGCACCTCGAACGGGTGGCCTGCGGGCAGGGCCTGCAGCTCGGCGCGCAGGTCCGTAGGCCAGTCCGTGGCGGGGGTGTTCAGCGCCTTCAGCATGGTCGCCGCCGCATCGGGGATGAAGGGCTGCGAGATCAGCGCATAGATCCGGATCAGGTTCAACGCCAGCCGGATCTGCGCCGCGGCCTGGGCCGGGTCGGTCTTGACCACGCTCCAGGGGGCGGCGGCCTGCAGGTATTCGTTGCCCGCAACCCAGATCGCGCGCAGCTCGGCGGCGGACTTGCGCACCTCCATCTGGTCCATCAGCGTCTGATAGCTGGCCAGCCGCGCGGTCAGGTCGGCGACCAGCGCCTCTTCCCGCGCGCCCCAGGTGCCGCCCTCGGGGATGGTGTCGCCGAACTTGGACCGGGCGAACTTGGTCACCCGGCTGACCAGGTTGCCCAGCACGTCGGCCAGATCCTTGTTCACCGAGGCCTGGAAGTTTTCCCAGGTGAATTCGCTGTCGGACGTCTCGGGCGCATGCGACAAAAGCCACCAGCGCCAGTAGTCCGCGGGCAGGATCGACAGCGCCTGGTCCATGAACACGCCGCGCCCCTGGCTGGTGGAAAACTGGCCGCCGTCATAGTTCAGGTAGTTGAACGACTTGATGTAGTCGACCAGCTTCCACGGCTCGCCCGAACCCATCAGCGTGGCGGGGAAGGACAGGGTATGGAAGGGCACGTTGTCCTTGCCCATGAACTGGACATAGGTGACATCCTGCGCCCCTTCGTCCAGCCGCCACCAGCGCCGCCAGGCGGCCTCGGGCAGGCCGTGGGCATCGGCCCATTCGGCGGTGGCGGCGATGTATTCGATGGGGGCGTCGAACCAGACGTAGAAGACCTTGCCCTCCATCCCCGGCCAGGGCTGGTCGCCCTTCTTCACCGGCACGCCCCAGTGCAGGTCGCGGGTGATGCCGCGGTCCTGCAGGCCTTCGCCGTCGTTCAGCCATTTCTTCGCGATGCTGGTGGTCAGCACGGGCCAGTCGGTCTTGCTGTCGATCCAGGCGGCGATCCGGTCCTTCAGCGCACGCTGGCGCAGATACAGGTGCTTGGTCGTCCGCACCTCGAGGTTGGTCGACCCCGAGATCGCCGAGCGCGGGTTGATCAGGTCGGTGGGGTCCAGCTGCTTGGTGCAGTTCTCGCACTGGTCGCCGCGGGCCTTGTCATAGCCGCAGTTGGGGCAGGTACCCTCGATATAGCGGTCGGGCAGGAAGCGGTTGTCGTCGATCGAGAAGACCTGGCGTTCCTCGACCTCGGCGATGTAGCCGTTCTCGGCCAGACGCCCCGCGAAATGCTGGGTCAGCGCGTGGTTGCGCGCGCTGGACGACCGGCCGAAATGGTCGAAGGACAGCCGGAAGCCGCGGGCGATTTCCGCCTGCACGTCGTGCATCTCGGCGCAGTAGCGCGCGACCGGCTTGCCCGCCTTGGCCGCGGCCAGTTCGGCCGGAGTGCCATGTTCGTCGGTGGCGCAGACGAACATCACCTCATGCCCGCGGGCGCGCATGTAGCGGGCGTAAAGGTCGGCGGGCAGCTGGCTGCCCACCAGATTGCCCAGGTGCTTGATCCCGTTGATGTAGGGAATGGCCGAGGTGATCAGAATCCGTGCCATGCTCGCGCCTTTCGGTCGGGGACGGGCGCTGTTTACCGCCCGCGCCCCGAAAGGGCCAGAGGCAGTCAGTCCTCGCGCCCGCGCCGCAGCAGCCGCCCGATCAGGAAGCTGGTGCGCGGCTCATAGGTATAGGCGGTGCGGCCCGCGGGGCTGGGGCGCGCGCGCATCCGGGCCAGGCCGAACACGATCAGCGCCAGATGCGCCAGCGCGATCATCAGAAACATCGCGGCGGGGCCGAAGGCCTCGATCACCGCCGCGGCGGCCCAGGGGCTGGCGATCGCCCCCACGGCATAGAGGAACATCAGCGCCGCCGACAGTTCGACCCGCTCGCGCTGGTCGGCAAAGTCATGGGCATGTGCGGTCGACACCGAATAGATGGGCAGCGTGGCAAAGCCGAAGAAGGCCGCGGCCAGCATCACCGCGCCCGCGCCCGCGCCGGCCAGCAGCACCGTGGCCGTACAGGACGCGATCCCCGCCACCGACAGGCCGATCAACACCGCGCGCCGGTCGTGCCGGTCGGCCAGCCAGCCCACCGGATATTGCGCCAGCGCCCCGCCCAGCACATAGGCCGCCAGGAACAGCGCGATGCGGTCGGGGGCCAGGCCCACCTCGACCCCGTAGACCGGCCCCACCATGCGGAAGGCCGCCCCCGTGATGCCCGACACCACCACCCCCGCTGCGGCCAGGGGTGACCGCGCCCAGGCCAGCCGCGGCCGCAGCCGGGGGGCGGGCGGCGTCTCGGGCGGCAGGGCGCGGGTCAGCACCAGCGGGAACAGCGCCGCACAGCAGGCCAGCGCCAGCAGGTTGTACGAGATGTAGGACGCAGGCTCGAGCACGCCGATCAGCAGCTGCGCCATCAGCGACCCGGCGATGTCGACCGCGCGATAGACCCCCATGGCGCGGCCGCGGGTTTCGTTCGTGACCTTGGCCTGCAGCCAGGCCTCGATGATCGTGTAGCAGCCCGCCACGCACAGCCCCGAGGCCATGCGCATCGCCGCCCAGGCCCAGGGGTCGATCACCAGCATATGCGCCAGGATCCCGATCGTGCCCGCGGCGGTAAAGGCGGCAAAGGCGCGGGAATGGCCCACCTCGCCCATCAGCCGCGGCGCCCACCAGCAGCCCAGGAAGAAGCCCAGGAAATGCGCCGATCCGAGCAGGCCGATGGCCTTGGCCGAAAACCCCAGCGCCACGCCCGAGATCGCATCCAGCGGCGCCACCCCGCCCGAGCCCAGCTGCAACAGCACGACCGAAAGGAACAGCGCGGCGAACGAGATCAGAAGGCGCATG
>JACXUX010000257.1 GCA_014763725.1 Rhodobacterales bacterium | reverse complement strand
CGGGCGCCCCGCATGCCGTCGTGATCGGCGCGGGCCTTGGTGGCCTGGCCGCGGCGATGCGGCTGGGGGCCAAGGGCTATCGCGTGACCGTGTTCGACCGGCTGGACCGGCCGGGCGGTCGGGGGTCGTCGATCCACCAGGGCGGGCACCGGTTCGACCTGGGGCCCACCATCGTCACCGTGCCGCAGGGGCTGCGCGACCTGTGGGCCACCTGCGGGCGCGACTTCGACGCCGATGTGACGCTGGTGCCGATGGATCCGTTCTACACGATCCGCTGGCAGGACGGGTCGCATTTCGACGTGCCCGCCGACCGTGACGCCCTGCGGGCCGAGGTGGCGCGGCTGTCCCCCGGCGATCTGGCGGGCTTTGACCGGTTCATGCGCGACAGCGCCGCCCGCTATGACTTCGGCTACGAGGATCTGGGCCGCCGGCCGATGCACCGGCTGGTCGACCTGATCCGCGCGCTGCCGCGATTCGGCCTGCTGCGGGCGGACCGGTCGGTCCATGCCCATGCCGCGCGGCGGGTGCGCGACCCGCGGCTGCGGTTCGCCCTGTCGTTCCACCCGCTGTTCATCGGGGGCGATCCGTTCCGCGTGACCTCGATGTATATCCTGGTCAGCCATCTGGAGCGCGCCTTCGGCGTGCATTACGCGATGGGTGGGGTGCAGGCGATCGCCGATGCCATGGCGCGGGTCATCGCCGATCAGGGCGGCCGCGTCGTCCAGGGGGCCGAGGTCGATGCCATCACCGAATCGGGTGGCCGCGCCTCGGGCGTCCGGCTGGTGTCGGGCCAGACCGTGCCGGCCGACATAGTGGTGTCGAATGCCGATGCGGTCCACACCTATGACCGGCTGCTGCGCGACCGGCCGCGCAAGCGCTGGACCACGCCGCGGCTGGCGCGCACGCGCTGGTCGATGGGGCTGTTCGTCTGGTATTTCGGCACCCGCGGCACCCGCGGAATGTGGCCGCAGGCCGGGCACCACACGATCCTGGTGGGCCCGCGCTACAGCGAACACATCCGCGACATCTTTCGCGCGGGCCGCATCGGCGGGGACATGAGCCTGTATGTCCACCGCCCCTCGGTCACCGATCCGTCCTGCGCGCCGGAGGGCGACGACACCTTCTATGCGCTGTCGCCCGTGCCGCATCTGGGGCATGACACCGGCGTCGACTGGACCCGCGATGCCGAGGCCTATCGCACCCGCGTCCAGACCATGCTGGAGGAACAGCTGCTGCCCGGCCTGGGCGCGCGGGTGACCGAAAGCCTGGTCTTCACCCCCGACACCTTTGCCACGCGCTACCTGTCGCCCAACGGATCGGGTTTCTCGATCGAGCCGCGGATCCTGCAATCGGCCTGGTTCCGGCCGCACAACCTGTCCGAGGAGCTGCCGGGCCTTTACCTGGTGGGGGCGGGCACCCATCCCGGCGCGGGCGTGCCGGGCGTCATCGGCACGGCCGAGGTGATGGCGCGGCTGGTCCCCGATGCCCCGGTGCGCGCGATCCCCGCCGTGCCCCTGCCGCTGGCCGCCGAATGATCGCGCCGGCCGACCTGGGCGCCTGCCGCGCCCTGACCCGCACGGGCAGCCGGTCGTTCCATGCCGCCTCGCGCGGGTTGCCGGCCCGGGTCCGCGATCCGGCGCTGGCGCTTTACGCCTTCTGCCGGGTGGCGGATGACGAGGTCGACGAAGGCCGCGACAAGGCCGCCGCCGTCCTGCGCCTGCGCGACCGGCTGGAGGCGATCTATGCCGGCCGGCCCCGCAACGCGGCCCCCGACCGCGCCTTTGCCGCCGTGGTCGAGGGCGTGCAGATGCCCCGCCCCCTGCCCGAGGCGCTGCTGGAAGGCCTGGCCTGGGATGCGCTGGGCCGCCGCTATGCCACGCTGTCGGGCGTGCTGGACTATTCGGCCCGGGTTGCCGCCGCCGTGGGCGCGATGATGTGCGTGCTGATGCGCGTGCGCGACCGCGATGCGCTGGCGCGGGCCTGCGACCTGGGCCTGGCGATGCAGCTGACCAACATCGCCCGCGACGTGGGCGAGGACGCCGCGGCGGGCCGGCTGTTCCTGCCGGTCGACTGGCTGGTCGAGGCGGGGCTGGACCCCGAGGTCTTTCTGGCCCGCCCCACGCCCTGCGCCGCCACCCGGTCGGCGACCGCGCGGCTGCTGGACCAGGCCGACCGGCTCTATGCCCGGGCCGAGGCGGGGATTCCCGCGCTGCCGCTGGCCTGCCGGCCGGGGATCTATGCCGCGCGCCACATCTATGCCGGCATCGGCGATCGCGTGGCGCGGGCCGGCCATGACAGCGTGACCCGCCGCGCCCGCACCAATGGCGCGCAGAAGGCCGCCTGGATGGTGCTGGCCCTGGGGCGGACCGCGGTTTCGGCACTGATGCCGGTGTCGGCGGTGCTGCATGCCCGCCCCGAACCCGAGGTAGCCTTCCTGGTCGACGCGGCCGCCGCCGCCCCGGCGCGGCCCGAACGCAGCGAGGCGCTGATCGCCGTTCTGACCCAGCTGGCCGCGCGCGACCGCGGCCGGATGACCGGGGGGCTTGGCGCGCCGCCCCCGTTCGCCTAACTCCGCAGGGCGGGTGTCCCGCCCAGGAGAGCGACCATGGACCTTGCGCTGTTCTTCACCCACCTGGCCGCCTGTGGCGCGGCCGCCGCCACGGGGGCCATGTTCCAGCCCGGCGAGTGGTATCGCAGCCTGGACAAGCCGCGCTGGACCCCGCCCGACTGGCTGTTCCCGGTGGCCTGGGCGGTGCTGTATCTGGCGATGTCGGCCGCCGCCGCCCGCGTCGGCGGGTTCGAGGGCGAACGGCCCGGCACGGGCCTCGCGCTGTCGCTGTGGTCGGTGCAGATTGCGCTGAACACGCTGTGGACGCCGGTGTTCTTCGGCCTGCGGCGGATGGGGGCGGGGCTGGTGGTGCTGGGCCTCTTGTGGCTGGCGGTGGCGGCGACGGCGGGGGCGTTCTGGCAGATCGACCGCATCGCGGGGCTGATGATGCTGCCCTATCTGGCCTGGGTCACCGTGGCCGGGGCGCTGAACCACGCGGTCTGGTGGCGCAACGCGGCGGCGCGGGCCTGACCCGTCAGTCCCAGCGCGCCCGCCGCGGCACGCGCAGCGCCAGCATCGGCTTCAGCCAGGGCTGGCGATAGCGGTCCAGGTCCAGCGCCTCGTGCATGCCCAGGCAATCCTGCTTCTCGATCCGGGCCTGCACCAGGGCGCGGCTGTAGAACGGCGCCTGCAGCAGCGACAGCCCCATGCGCGGGCGGTGGCCGGGGTCGGCGCGCGTTTCCCGCCGCAGCGCCCAGCCCGACCGCGGCAGCGGCGTCAGCGGCGGCGCCGTGACCGGGCGCAGGCTGCCATCGGCCCCCGCGGCCAGCGCCAGCGCCAGCGTGCTGCCGTCGCGGCGGATCGCGTCATAGAAGCAGTAGGTGCGGTCGCCCGCCGGATAGCGGCCCCAGGTCCAGAAGCGGAAGTCTTCCTCCAGCGGGCGGATTCCGAAATTGGCGTCCCAGTAGCCGTGCCCCTCCCACACCGGGCCGGGCGACAGCTCCACGCGGATATGGGCCACCGGCGCGATGGGCCACCACAGGTGCGACCCGTCGGGCGTCAGCCGGCACTGTTCGCCCGTCAGCGCCCGCGGCGTCAGGATCAGCCGGCCGCGCACCGGCGTCACCGCGGGCGGGGCGCCCCAATCGTTGACCTCGACCACCAGCTCCGACCCGGTCCAGTGCATCCGGCTGGGGCCCACTTGCAGCGTGTCGGCGCTCTGCCGCAGCGCGCCGCGGCCGCGGTCGGTCATGCTGAACCGGCCATGCCGCAGGCCCGAGGTGACCACGTTCAGGCAGCAGTGGTTCGTCGGGTCGCCCCGCCCGCTCCAGGCATACCAGGGCGAAAAGACCGACCCGACAAAGCCGATCACCGAGACCGCGCGGTCCCCGTCGTCCGAGATCCCGTCGACATACCACCAGGCATAGCCGCCGGGCGGGGGGCAAGGGCAAAGTCCGGTCCTGCGCGATGGCTGCGGCGGCGTGCCGGGCCGACAGGATCGCCATCGGCACCCCCGCCCCC
>JACXUX010000033.1 GCA_014763725.1 Rhodobacterales bacterium | reverse complement strand
GGCCGGGGGCGCGCGGTGCTGCGCACCGACCTGCGTCTGCCGCTGGTGCGGCAGGTGCCGATGAAGGACATCGACTTTCGCGTGACGGGCGAGCTGCGCGACGCGCAGTCCGACCGGCTGGTGCCCGGCCGGGTGATCGCGGCGCCGGTGCTGACGGTGGCGGCCGACCCCGCGCAGCTGCGACTGTCGGGGGCGGGGACGCTGGGGATCCTGCCCTTTGACGCCGCCTGGACCCAGCCGCTGGGCCTCGCGGCCGAGGCGGGCAGCCGGATCGAGGGCCGCGCCACGCTGGACGCGGCTGGACTGGCCGATCTGGGCGTCGCGCTGCCCGCGGGCCTGGTGGCGGGGGCGGGGCCTGCGACCGTGACGATCGACCTGCCGCGCGGGGCGCCACCGCGGCTGCAGCTGAGTTCAGACCTGACGGGGCTGCGGCTGGCGATCCGCGAACTCGGCTGGTCGAAACCCGCGGCCACGCCCGGCCGGCTGGACCTGACGGCCGATCTGGGCAGCCCGCCGCGGGTGGACCGGCTGGCGATCGAGGCGCCCGGCCTGTCGGCGCGCGGCAGGCTGACGCTGCGCCCAGGCGGGGGGCTGGACCGCGCGACGTTCGACCAGGCCGTCGTGGGCCGCTGGTTCCAGGGTGGCGTGGTGCTGACCGGCCAGGGCGCGGGCCGCCCCCCGGGGATCGAGATCACCGGCGGCCGGCTGGACCTGCGCGCCATGCCGCGGACCGACGGCCCCCGGCCCCGCGGCCCCGCCGGGCCGCCGATTCCCGTCCGGCTGGACCGGCTGGAGGTCAGCGACACCATCGCCCTGACCGGCCTGACGGGGCGGTTTTCCCGCGCGGGCGGGCTGAACGGCGACTTCACCGCCCGGGTGAACGGCGCCGCCGCCATCACGGGCGAGGTGGTCCCCGCCCCGGGCGGCAGCGCGATCCGCATCCGGTCGCAGGACGCGGGCGGCGTGATGGCGGCGGCCGGCATCTTTGCCCGCGCCCGCGGCGGCGTGCTGGACCTGACGCTGACCCCGGGCGACACGCCGGGCGAGACGATGGGCGACGCGCGCGTCACGAACCTGACCGTGCGCGACATGCCGGTGCTGGCGGCCCTGCTGAACGCGATCAGCGTGGTCGGCCTGATCGAGCAGCTGAACGCCCAGGGCCTGGTCTTTGCCGAGGCGCAGGCCCGCTTCCGCCTGATCCCCGAGGGGGTCGAGATCCGCCGCGCCTCGGCCGTCGGCGCCTCGCTGGGGGTGTCGATGGAGGGTATCTATGACCAGGCGCGGCGGCGGATCCGTTTGCAGGGCGTCATCTCGCCGGTCTATCTGCTGAACGGCATCGGGGCGATCCTGACCCGCCGGGGCGAGGGGCTGTTCGGCTTCAACTACCGCGTCCGGGGCCCGGTCGATGCGCCCGAGGTCAGCGTCAACCCGCTGTCGATCCTGACGCCGGGCATGTTCCGGGAACTTTTTCGCGGCCCGGCACCGCAACTGGGGAACTAGGTGAAACTGTCCGACTTCGACTTCGATCTGCCCGAGGCGCTGATCGCCACCCGGCCCGTGCAGCCGCGCAGCGCGGCCCGGCTGCTGCTGGCGCAGGGCGATGCCATCGCCGACCGGCATGTGTTCGACCTGCCGGGCATCCTGCGCCCGGGCGACCGGCTGATCCTGAACGACACCCGCGTGATCCCGGCCCGGCTGACCGGCACGCGCGCCCGCAGCACGGGCCAGGGCTCGAGCCAGGCGCGCATCGAGGTGACGCTGATGGAACCCGCGGCGGCGGGCGGCTGGCGCGCGTTGGCCAGGCCCCTGCGCAAGCTGGCCCCGGACGAGGTGATCCGGTTTTCGGACGACCTGTCGGCGCAGGTGGCCGAGCGGGGCGACACGGACGTGCGGCTGGTCTTTGACCGGACGGGGGCGGAGTTCGACGCGGCGCTGGCGCGGGCCGGCGCCATGCCGCTGCCGCCCTATATCGCCGCCCGCCGCGCCCCCGACGAACGCGACGCGACCGACTATCAGACCGTCTTTGCCCGCAATCCGGGCGCGGTGGCCGCGCCCACGGCCAGCCTGCATTTCGACGCGCCCCTGCTGGCCGCGCTGGCCGCGCGCGGCGTGGCCATGACGCATGTGACGCTGCACGTGGGGGCGGGCACCTTCCTGCCGGTCAAGGTCGAGGATATCGAGACCCACCGCATGCATGCCGAATGGGGCCGGGTGGACGACACCGCCGCGGCCCAGATCGCCACCACCCGTGCCGCGGGCGGGCGGATCGTGCCGGTGGGCACCACCGCGCTGCGGCTGATCGAGAGTGCGGCCCAGGCCACCGGCCGGGTCGAGCCCTGGGAGGGCTGGACCGACATCTTCATCCGCCCGGGCTATCGTTTCCGCAGCACGGATGCGCTGATGACCAATTTCCACCTGCCGAAGTCGACGCTGATGATGCTGGTCTCGGCGCTGATGGGGGTGGACCGCATCCGCCGCATCTATGCCCATGCCGTGGCGCAGGGCTACCGGTTCTTCAGCTATGGCGATGCCTCGCTGCTGGTGCCGGACGCGGAATAGGCGCAGGGCGTCGCGCCCGGGCGATCGGCGCGCGGCCGGGTCTGCGACACTGGCACCGGATACGGAAGGGCAAGGCCGATGATCAAGGTTCTGGGCAGTTCATGGGCGCTCTTGCTGGGGGTCATGCTGCTGATGGTGGGCAACGGCATGCAGGGGTCGCTGCTGGGCATCCGCGGCGGGATCGAGGGCTTTTCCACCACCCAGATGTCCTGGGTGATGTCGGCCTATTTCCTGGGCTTCCTGTTCGGCAGCCGGATGACGCCGCTGATAATCCGCCGGGTGGGCCATGTGCGGGTCTTTGCCGCGCTGGGAACCATGATCTCGGCCGTGCTGGTGATGTATCCGGTGCTGACCGATGTCTGGGCCTGGGCGGTGCTGCGGGTGATGATCGGCTTCTGCTTTTCGGGGGTCTACATCACCGCCGAAAGCTGGCTGAACAATGCCGCCAGCAACGAAACGCGCGGGCAAGCGATGTCGGCCTACATGATCGTGCAGATGCTGGGCATCGTGGCGGGGCAGGGGCTGCTGAACGTGGCCGATCCGGGGGGGGTTTTGCTGTTCATCCTGCCCTCGGTCCTGGTCAGCCTGGCCTTCACGCCGATGCTGCTGGCCGCCACGCCCACGCCGGTGTTCGAATCGATCACGCCGCTGTCGTTCCGCCAGCTGTTCCGCATCTCGCCCCTGGGCTGCCTGGGGATGCTGACGACGGGGGGGATGTATTCGGCGATGTTCGGCATGGCCGCGGTCTGGGGCACGGCCCAGGGGCTGAGCGTGGGGCAGATCTCGGTCTTTGTCGCGGCCATGTATGTGGGCGGGCTGGTGTTCCAGTATCCGGTGGGCTGGCTGTCGGACCGGACGGACCGGCGCCGGCTGATCCTGTGGCTGTCGATCGCGGGGGCGGTGCTGATGGGGGCGACCTTTGCGGTGGAACTGCCCTTTGCCCTGCTGGTCGTGTCGTCGCTGATCCTGGGGGGCGTGACCAACCCGCTCTATGCGCTGCTGATCGCCTATACGCATGACTTCCTGCGGAAAGAGGACATGGCCTCGGCCAGCGCGGGGCTGATCTTCCTGAACGGGGGCGGGGCGATCTTCGGGCCCGTGGTCACGGGCTGGATGATGGGCGTGCTGGGGCCGCAGGCCTTCTTCCTGTTCATCGGGCTGATGTTCGCGGGCCTGTCGGTCTATGCCGCCTGGCGGATGACACGGCGCGCCTCGCCCGCGCCGGGGGCCAGCTTTGCCCCCGTCCTGCCCAGTGCCAGCGTGGTGGCGGTCGAGGCGGTGCGCGACCGGCCCGCCGCAAGCTGAAGCCGCGCGGGCTTGCCGGCGCGCGCCCGGCCTGTCACGCTGGCCCCGGGTCATGCAGGGGGGCGCGCGATGTCCGATCCGGTCGAGGTGCTGGATTTCTGGCTGGACGAGGTCGGCCCCGAGGGCTGGTATGCCGGGGGCGAGGATCTGGACGCGCTCTGCCGCGCCCGGATGGGCGCGCTGTGGCAGGCCGCGGCGGAGGGCGGGCTGCACCACTGGGTCGACGGCACGGTTGGCACGCTGGCCTATCTGGTGCTGACCGACCAGATCCCCCGCAACATCCATCGCGGCACGGCGCTGGCCTTTGCGACCGACCCGCTGGCGCGGGCCGCGGCCGCGCGGGCGGTGGCGGCGGGCTGGGACCTGGGCGCGCCCGAGCCCGACCGGCAGTTCTTCTACCTGCCCTTCGAACATTCCGAGGATCCGGCCGACCAGGACCTGGCCGTGCGGCTGATCGCCGAACGGCTGCCCGCCAGCCCCGACAGCCTGCTGCATGCCCGCGCGCATCAGGCGATCATCGCCCGCTTCCGCCGCTTTCCCTTTCGCAATGCCGCGCTGGGGCGCGAGACCACGCCGGATGAGGCCGAGTTCCAGGCCAAGGGCGGCTATGGCGCGCAGGTGCGCGCGCTGCAGGCAGCCATGCGCTGATTGCAAGGGGGCAGGGCACCGCCCTCGTTGCGGGGGTGCCGGAAATGGTTTAAGGCTGAACTACTTTCTTGGGAGGGAAGCGTGGCGACCAGAACCTTCGATGTCATCGTGATCGGGGCGGGCCCCGGCGGCTATGTGGCGGCGATCCGCGCGGCGCAGCTGGGCAAGTCGGTCGCCATCGTGGAACGCGAACACCTGGGCGGCATCTGCCTGAACTGGGGCTGCATCCCGACCAAGGCGCTGCTGCGGTCGGCCGAGGTGTTCCACCTGATGCACCGCGCCAAGGAGTTCGGGCTGAAGGCCGAGGGGATCGGCTTCGACCTGAACGCCGTGGTCGCCCGGTCGCGCGGGGTGGCCAGACAGCTGTCGGGCGGCATCGGCCACCTGATGAAGAAGAACAAGGTGACCGTCGTCATGGGCCAGGCCACGCTGCCCGCGGCGGGCAGGGTGGCCGTGACCAGCGACAAGGGCGTCGAGGAACTGACCGCCCCCGCCATCGTCCTGGCCACCGGCGCGCGCGCGCGCGAGCTGCCGGGGCTCGAGGCCGATGGCGATCTGGTCTGGACCTATCGCCACGCGCTGCAGCCCCCGCGCATGCCGAAGAAGCTGCTGGTCATCGGATCGGGTGCGATCGGGATCGAATTCGCCAGCTTCTTCAACACGCTGGGCGCCCAGACCACGGTCTGCGAGGTGATGGACCGCATCCTGCCCGTGGAAGATGCCGAGATCGGCGCCTTTGCCCGCAAGCAGTTCGTCAAGCAGGGCATGACGATCCTGGAAAAGACCACGGTGAAACGGCTGGACCGCCGCCCGGGCCAGGGCGTCACCGCGCATCTGGAAAGCGACGGCAAGACCCGGACGGCCGAGTTCGACACAGTGATTTCCGCCGTGGGCATCGTCGGCAATGTCGAGGGGCTGGGGCTTGAGGCGCTGGGGGTCCGGATCGACCGCACCCATGTGGTGACCGACGACTACTGCCGGACCGGGGTGCCGGGGCTTTATGCCATCGGCGACATCGCCGGGGCGCCGTGGCTGGCGCACAAGGCCAGCCACGAAGGCGTGATGGTGGCCGAGCTGATCGCCGGCCTGCATCCGCATCCGATCAAGCCCAATTCGATTGCCGGCTGCACCTATTGCCACCCCCAGGTGGCCAGCGTCGGCCTGACCGAGGACAAGGCCAAGGCCGCGGGCCATCAGGTGCGCGTGGGCCGCTTCCCCTTCATCGGCAATGGCAAGGCCATTGCGCTGGGGGAACCCGAGGGGATGATCAAGACCGTCTTCGATGCCACGACGGGCGAGCTGCTGGGCGCGCATATGGTCGGCGCCGAGGTGACCGAGCTGATCCAGGGCTATGTCGTGGGCCGCAGCCTGGAGACGACCGAGGCCGAGCTTATGGAGACCGTCTTCCCGCATCCGACGCTGAGCGAGATGATGCACGAGGCGGTGCTGGACGCCTGGGGCCGGGCGGTGCACATCTGAGGGCGGATCAGGGGGGCGTTCCGCCCCCCTCTTCGGCTGCGCCGAATTCACCCCCCTGAGGGTATTTGGGTCAAGAGGAAGGGGGCGGGCTCAGGCTGCGAGCTGGCCGCCCGCGGCGCGCCAGTCGTGCAGGCCGCCCAGGTTGTAGACCGTCCGATAGCCCAGCTGCAGCAGCATCTGCGCCGCCATCTGGCTGCGCGCGCCGCTGGCGCAGTAGAGGGCCACGGGCTTTTCGGGGTCGAGCGCGGGCAGATGTTCGGGGTGGCGCGGGTCCGCCTTGGCCGACAGCCGCATCAGCGGCACATGCAGCGCGCCCGCCGCGCGGCCGGTCGACCGCAGTTCGGCGATGTCGCGCACGTCGACCAGGGTCAGCGCACCTTCGGCGGCCAGGCGCACGGCCTCGGGCCCCGCCAGGCGCTGGACGCGCGGGCCGGTCGTGGCGGAACGGAACAGGTTGAACATTCGGGGGCCTCCTGCGGCGGTGGCGCATGTATGTGGCCGGGGCGGGGGCGGATTCAAGACCTCTGGCCGCAAAAACATTCAGGATCGTGAATTTGTCTGCGGCTGTGGCGCCGAAGTGCCGCTGCCCTGGGCAGAGTGCCGCGGGCGCGGGCAGGGATGCGGGGACGCGGGGTGCGGCGTTCACTCTGTGTTCACGATTTCGGATTGGAGACTCGGCCGGCTTGGCCTATGTCGTGGGATCGGACCCCGGAGGGCAGCATGGCAGAGCACAAGGTCATCGAGGTGCGCGGCGCGCGCGAGCACAATCTGAAGGGCGTCGATCTGGACATTCCGCGCGACCGGCTGGTGGTGATCACCGGCCTGTCGGGATCGGGCAAGTCGAGCCTGGCCTTTGACACGATCTATGCCGAGGGGCAGCGGCGCTATGTCGAAAGCCTGTCGGCCTATGCGCGGCAGTTCCTGGACATGATGGGCAAGCCCGATGTCGACCACATCAGCGGGCTGAGCCCCGCGATCAGCATCGAGCAGAAGACGACCAGCAAGAACCCGCGGTCCACCGTCGGCACGGTGACCGAGATCTATGACTATCTGCGGCTGCTGTTCGCGCGCGTGGGCACGCCCTACAGCCCCGCCACCGGCCTGCCCATCACCGCCATGCAGGTGCAGGACATGGTCGATGCCGTGATGGCGATGGAGGAGGGCACCCGCGCCTATCTGCTGGCCCCGATCGTGCGCGACCGCAAGGGCGAATACCGCAAGGAATTCCTGGACCTGCGCAAGCAGGGGTTCCAGAGGGTCAAGGTGGACGGCACCTTTCACGACCTGGACGACCCGCCCGCGCTGGACAAGAAACTGCGCCACGACATCGACGTGGTGGTCGACCGGATCGTGGTGCGCGACGGGCTGCAGACGCGGCTGGCCGACAGTTTCCGCACCGCGCTGAACCTGGCCGACGGGATTGCGGTGATCGAGACCGCCCCGCCCGAGGGCGAGCCGCAGCGCATCACCTATTCCGAGAAATTCGCCTGTCCGGTCAGCGGCTTCACCATTGCCGAGATCGAGCCGCGGCTGTTTTCCTTCAACGCGCCCTTTGGCGCCTGTCCGGCCTGCGACGGGCTGGGGGTGGAACTGTTCATCGACGAACGCCTGGTCGTGCCCGATCAGGCGCTGACGCTGATGCAGGGGGCGATCGCGCCCTGGGGCAAGTCGAAAAGCCCCTATGTCACCCAGACGATCGAGGCGATCGCCGCGCATTACGGGTTCGACCGCCGCAAGAAGTGGAAGGACCTGCCGCCAGAGGCGCGGCATGTGCTGCTCTATGGCTCGGGCGACACCGAGATCACCTTCCGCTATGACGAGGGCGGCCGCGTCTATCAGGTGTCCCGCGTGTTCGAGGGCGTGATCCCCAACCTGCAGCGCCGCTACCGCGAGACCGACAGCGCCTGGAGCCGCGAGGAGATCGAGCGCTATCAGAACAACCGCCCCTGCGGCACCTGCCAGGGCTACCGGCTGAAGCCCGAGGCGCTGGCCGTGCGCATCGGCGGGCGGCACATCGGCCAGGTGGTCGAACTGTCGATCCGCGACGCCCATGCCTGGGTGGAAACCGTGCCCGCGGCGCTGAGCGCGCAGAAGAATGAAATCGCCCGGTCCATCCTGAAGGAGATCCGCGAACGGCTGGGGTTCCTGGTGAATGTCGGGCTGGAATACCTGACGCTCAGCCGCGCGGCGGGCACGCTGTCGGGGGGCGAAAGCCAGCGCATCCGCCTGGCCAGCCAGATCGGCAGCGGGTTGACGGGGGTTCTGTATGTTCTGGACGAACCCAGCATCGGCCTGCACCAGCGCGACAACGACCGGCTGCTGGCCACGTTGCGCAACCTGCGCGACCAGGGCAACACGGTGCTGGTGGTCGAACATGACGAGGATGCGATCCGCACCGCCGATTATGTCTTTGACATGGGGCCCGGGGCGGGGGTGCATGGCGGGCAGGTGGTGGCGCATGGCACGCCCGCGGCGATCGCGGCCGATCCGGCCAGCCTGACGGGGCAGTATCTGTCGGGCGCGCGCGAAATCGGCGTGCCCGCCGCGCGCCGGCCCGGCAATGGCAAGGTGCTGACGGTGGTGGGCGCCACCGGCAACAACCTGCAGAACGTGACGGTCGACTTCCCCCTGGGCAAGTTCGTCTGCGTCACCGGCGTGTCGGGCGGGGGCAAGTCGACCCTGACGATCGAGACGCTGTTCAAGACCGCCGCCATGCGGCTGAACGGGGCGCATGAAACCCCCGCGCCCTGCGAAACGATCAAGGGCTTTGAACATCTGGACAAGGTTATCGACATCGACCAGCGCCCGATCGGCCGCACCCCGCGGTCGAACCCCGCCACCTATACCGGCGCCTTCACCCCGATCCGCGACTGGTTCGCCGGCCTGCCCGAGGCCAAGGCCCGCGGCTATCAGCCCGGTCGCTTCAGCTTCAACGTCAAGGGCGGCCGGTGCGAGGCCTGCCAGGGCGACGGCGTCATCAAGATCGAGATGCACTTCCTGCCCGATGTCTATGTGACCTGCGAAACCTGCAAGGGCGCGCGCTACAACCGCGAAACGTTGGAAATCAAGTTCAAGAACAAGAGCATATCGGATGTTCTTGAGATGACGTGCGAAGATGCGCGCGACTTCTTCCAGGCCGTTCCCGCGATCCGCGAGAAGATGGAGGCCCTCTGCCAGGTGGGGCTGGGCTACATCAAGGTTGGCCAGCAGGCCACCACCCTGTCAGGGGGCGAGGCGCAGCGGGTCAAGCTGTCCAAGGAACTGGCGCGGCGGTCGACGGGGCGGACGCTCTATATCCTGGATGAGCCGACCACTGGTCTGCATTTCGAAGATGTGCGCAAACTGCTGGAAGTGCTGCACGAACTGGTCGACCAGGGCAACACGGTGGTGGTGATCGAACACAACCTGGACGTGGTCAAGACCGCCGACTGGGTGATCGACATCGGACCCGAGGGCGGCGAGGGCGGCGGCCGGATCGTGGCCACCGGCACGCCCGAAGAGGTGGCCGAGGTCGCGGCCAGCCACACCGGGCGCTATCTGAAGCCGCTGCTGACGCGGCGGCAGCAGGCGGCGGAATAGCGCGGCCGGTCGCCCGGCCGCGCGGGGGGTCAGCCCTTCTTCATCGGGCAGGTGTTCAGCCCGATGATCGAATAGAGCGGGCAGGTCTGCAGGATGCCCGTGGCCAGCGGGACGATGCCGATCAGATAGGCATAGCGCCAGGGCGAGTCGCCTGTGTTCAGGAAGAAGCCCAGAATCAGCGCCACCCCGACGACGATGCGCAGGATGCGGTCGATGCCGCCGACATTGGTTGCAAACATGATGTTCCCTTTCTGCAGGACAGGTTCCCGAATTCCGGGATGGTGTTCCATACCACAGACTCTGCGTCAGGTCTGTGATCAGGTCACATCGGCCAGCCGCCGCAGCCCCGCCGGGTCGATCAGCCGCACCCGGCCGCGTTCGGTCTCGATCAGCCCGCGTGCGGCCAGCGCGTCCAGCTTGCGCGACACCACCTCGCGCGCCGATCCGATCTGGCTGGCGATCTCGGCCTGGGTGGCGGTCACCGCCTGATCGCGCGCCAGTGTCAGCAGCGCGCGGGCCAGCCGGCGTTCGACGCTGTGGAAGGCCACCTGTTCCAGCAGCCGGGTCATTTCTGCCATCCGCGCGCCAAAGGCGCGAAAGACAAAGGCGCGGAAGGCGGGCGCCTCGTCCATCAGGCGCAGGAACAGCGCCCGGGGGATCGTGACGGCCCGGCAGGGGCCGGCGGTCACCGCCTCGCCGGCATAGACCTCATCCCCCATCAGGCCCAGCGTGGTCTGGATGCAGCTTTGACCGGGTTCGACGGCATAAAGCAGGATCTCGCGCCCCGATGGCCCGGTCAGAAAGACCTCGACCCGGCCTTCGGTCAGCACCAGGAAGCCGCCCGCCCGGTCGCCGGGGCGGAACAGCGTCGTGCCCGCCGGCAGCGCGGTCACGGGCAGGGCGGCCAGCGCCGCGCGATGGGCGGGGCCGGGGTCGGGCAGGGCGCAGGTGACAAGCCAGTCCATGCCCTGCAACCTAGGGCCGCCGGCCGCCGTCGGCTAGTCCCCGCGGGAGCGCGCCGCAAACCGCGGCAGCATGGCGGAAAAGTCCTGCCCGCGGCCGCCCTCGTCCTCGACAAAGCGGCGGTAGAGCTCGGTCGCCAGCCGGCCCATCGGCGTGTCGGCATCCGCCGCCTCGGCCGCCATCTGCGACAGGCGCAGGTCCTTGAGCATCAGTTCCGCCGCAAAGCCGGGCCGATAGCCGTTGTCGGCGGGCGAGGCCGGGCCCACCCCCGGCGCGGGGCAATAGGCGGTCATCGACCAGCTTTGCCCCGACGAGGTCGAGACCACGTCATACAGCCGCGCCCGGTCCAGCCCCAGCTTGTCGGCCAGCGCGATCGCCTCGCAGGTGGCGATCATCGTCGCGCCCAGGATCATGTTGTTGCAGATCTTGGCGGCCTGGCCCGCGCCCGCGTCCCCGCAATGCACCGTGCGGCGGCCCATGACGGCGAACAGCGGCTCGACAAGGGCAAAGGCCGCAGCCGGGCCGCCCACCATGAAGGTCAGCGTGCCGGCCGCCGCCCCGCCCACGCCGCCTGACACGGGGGCGTCCAGCGCCAGCACCCCGGCCGCGGCGGCCTGTTCGGCCACGGCCCGCGCGCTGGTCACATCGACGGTGGAACAGTCGCAGAGCACCGCGCCCGGCGCCATGGCCGGGATCACCTGCGCCGCCACCTGCCGCAGGATCGGGCCATCGGGCAGCATGGTGAAGACGACGCGGGCGCCGCGCGCGGCCTGTTCCGCGCTGGAGGCCAGGGTCACGCCCTCGGGTCCGCGGCCGGTCACGTCGTAGCCGGTCACCGCATGGCCCGCGCGGACCAGGTTGGCGGCCATGGGTCCCCCCATGTTGCCCAGACCGATGAAGGCAAGGGTCATGCGCTTTCCTTTCCGAATGTCAGTTCGTCAATTCCCAGCGGCGCCAGCAGGGCGGCCACCTCCTCGGGGGTCACCCGGTCGGGCGCGGCATGGCGCCAGCGGGGGGTGCGGTCCTTGTCGATGATCTGGGCGCGCACGCCTTCCAGAAAGTCGGTCAGGCCGCGCACCGGGGCGCGATGGGTAAAGCGGTATTCGCGCACCAGGGCCTGGGCCAGGCCGTCATGCGGCGCGACCGCCTCCAGCAGCGCGGCCGTGCAGGCCATCGACAGGGGCGAGTTGCGCGCCATCGCGCGTGCGGCCTGCACCGCCCAGTCGTCGGGCAGGGCGGCCAGCCGGGCCAGGATCTCGGCCACCGGCCCGGGGGCAAAGGCCGCGTCGATCGCGGGGGCATGGGCGGCCAGCAGGCCGGGCGGCGGCGCCATGGCCAGCGGGGCGATCAGGGCGGGGTCGCCGTCGGCCTCGAGCCCCGCGATCATCCCGGGCCAGCGGTCCTGCGGCACGAACAGGTCGGCAAAGCCCATGCGGATCGCGTCATCCGGCCCCAGCCGCGCCGCGGTCAGCCCCGCCCACAGGCCCGACCGGCCCGGCGCGCGCGCCAGGATCCGCGTTCCGCCCACGTCGGGGATCAGCCCGATGCCGCATTCGGGCATGGCGAGCTGGGTCGTCTCGCCCAACACCCGGTGGCGCACATGGCCGCCCAGGCCCACGCCGCCGCCCATGACAAAGCCCTGCATCAGCGCGACGACGGGCTTGGCATAACGCGACAGCGCCAGGTTCATCCGGTATTCTTCGCGCCAGAAGGCGCGGCCGGGTTCGGGATCGCCCGCCATGCCTGCGTGATAGACCGCGGCGATGTCGCCGCCCGCGCAGAAGGCGCGCGCGCCTTCGGCGTCGATCACCACCACGGCCACGGCGGGATCGCGGGCCCAGGCCTCCAGCGCGGCCAGGATGTCGCGGCACATCGCATGGGTCAGCGCGTTCAGCGCCTGCGGCCGGGTCAGCGTGATGCGCCCGGCGCGGCCCCGGACGCGGATCGCGATATCGGCCATCAGCGGCCCCCCGTCAGGCTGCGCGCGATGATCAGGCGCATGATCTCGTTCGTGCCTTCCAGAATCTGATGCACGCGCAGGTCGCGCACGATCTTCTCGATCCCGTAGTCGGCCAGATAGCCATAGCCGCCGTGCAGCTGCAGGCACTGGTTGGCCACGTCAAAGGCCGCGTCGGTCACCATCAGCTTGGCCATGGCGCACTGCGTGGTGGCGCGCGCATCGCCCCGGTCCAGCATCCAGGCCGCCTGGCGCAGGAAGACGCGGGCAGATTGCAGGCGCGTCTCCATCTCGGCCAGGCGGAACTGCAGGCCCTGGAACTGGGTCAGCGTCTGGCCAAAGGCGCGGCGGTCGCCCATGTAGGCCAGTGTGGCGTCAAAGGCCGCCTGCGCCCCGCCCAGCGCACAGGCCGCGATGTTCAGCCGCCCGCCGTCCAGCCCCGCCATGGCATAGGCAAAGCCGCGCCCCTCGTCCCCCAGCAGGGCGGTGGCGGGCAGGGGGCAGCCGTCCATCTGCACCTGCCGCGTGGGCTGGGCGCGCCAGCCCATCTTGTCCTCGAGCCCGCCAAAGCTCAGCCCCGGGGTGCCTGCGGGCATCAGATAGGCCGAGATGCCGCGCGCCCCGTCCCCGCCCGACCGGGCCATGACGATATAGGCATCCGAATAGCCCCCGCCCGAGATGAAGGCCTTGGTCCCGGTCAGCCGCCAGCCCGCGCCGTCGCGGTCGGCCCGGGTGCGCAGGGCAGCCGCATCCGACCCCGATCCGGGTTCGGTCAGGCAATAGGACCAGACGGTGTCCATCGCGCAGGCCGCAGGCAGCAGGCGGGCCTTCTGGTCCGCGCTGCCATAGCGGTCGATCATGCCCGCGCACATGTTGTGGATCGACAGGAAGGCCGCCACGCTGGGGCAGGCCATGGCCAGCGCCTCGAACACCAGGGTGGCGTCCAGGCGCGACAGGCCGGTGCCGCCCTGGTCCTCGGACACATACAGGCCCCCCAGACCCAGGGCCGCGGCCTCGGGCCACAGGTCGCGCGGGATCGTGCCCTGGCGTTCCCAGTCGCGCGCATGGGGCGCGATTCGGGCCTGTCCGAAGTCGCGCGCCATGGCGAAGATGGCCTGCTGTTCCTCGGTCAGTGCGAAATCCATGGCTGTCCCCCCGATCCGGACCTGCGTCCCTGCCTGCTAATGGCCGAATGTTGCACCAGTTTTGCATGCACCCCGGCCCGGCCGCGTGCCTGGGCGGGGGCAGGTGCGGGTTGCCGCACCCGGTTGCGGCCCGGGCGCGGCGGCCCATCTCTGTCCCACAGAAGGTGCAGAAGAAAGGCATGTTTGACCGCAGCGACGCCCCCGAGCCCGCCCCCGACCTGACGCAGCACCGCGCCCCGGCCGATCTGGCCGACCGCATCGCGCTGCGCGTGGTGAAAACGATGCGGCTGTTCGCCGACGCCTTCTTTGCCCGCCGCTACGGCCACCGCGCGGTGGTGCTGGAAACCGTGGCCGCGGTGCCCGGCATGGTGGGGGGGCTGCTGCAGCATCTGCGCGCGCTGCGCCGCATCCGCGACGATCAGGGCTGGATCCGTGACCTGCTGGACGAGGCCGAGAACGAACGGATGCATCTGATGGCCTTTGTCGAAATCGCCCGGCCCACGATCCTGGAACGCGGGCTGATCCTGGTGGCGCAGGGGGTGTTCTTCAACCTCTACTTCCTGCTTTACCTGCTGACGCCGCGGGTGGCGCATCGGGTGGTGGGGTATCTCGAGGAAGAGGCGGTGATCAGCCATACCCACTAGCTGGCCCAGGTCGACCGGGGCGAGGTCGAGAACGTCCCCGCCCCGGCGATGGCGATCGCCTACTGGAAGCTGCCGCGCGACGCCCGGCTGCGCGACCTGATCCTGGCCGTGCGCGCCGATGAGGCCGGCCACCGCGACGCCAACCACGCCTTTGCCGATGCGATCCGCGACGGGCGCCACGACTAGGCGCCCGCCCGCGCCGCCCGCGTCAGTCCATCGCCTTGAAGTTGAAGGCCGAGCCTTCCTTGATCCCGCTGGGCCAGCGGGCGGTGACGGTCTTGGTCCGGGTGTAGAAGCGGAAGGCATCCGGCCCGTGCTGGTTCAGGTCGCCGAAGCCCGACTTCTTCCAGCCGCCAAAGGTGTGATAGGCCAGCGGCACCGGGATCGGCACGTTGATGCCCACCATGCCGATGTTGACGCGGGCGGCAAAGTCGCGCGCCGTGTCGCCATCGCGGGTGAAGATCGCGGTGCCGTTGCCGTATTCGTGGTCCATGGCCAGGGCCAGGGCCTCTTCATAGCTTTGCGCGCGCACGGTCGACAGGACGGGGCCGAAGATTTCCTGGCGGTAGATGTCCATGTCGGGGGTCACGCGGTCGAACAGGGTGGGGCCGACGAAGAAGCCGTCCTCATAGCCCTGCAGCTTGAAGTCGCGCCCGTCGCAGACCAGCTTCGCGCCCTGGTCCACGCCGCGGGTGATCAGGCCCTTGACCCGGTCCATCGCGGCGCCGGTGACCAGCGGGCCATAGTCCACGTCGTTGCCGGCGGTCCAGGGGCCGACCTTCAGCTTCTCGATCCGCGGGATCAGCCGTTCGATCAGCGCATCGGCCGTGCGGTCGCCCACCGGCACCGCGACCGAAATCGCCATGCAGCGTTCGCCCGCCGCGCCATAGCCCGCGCCGACCAGCGCATCGGCCGCCTGGTCCATGTCGGCGTCGGGCATGATGATCATGTGGTTCTTGGCACCGCCAAAGCACTGCACGCGCTTGCCGTTCGAACAGCCGCGGCCATAGATGTATTCGGCGATGGGCGTCGATCCGACAAAGCCGATGGCCTGGATCGTCGGGTTGTCCAGGATGGCGTCGACCGCCTCCTTGTCGCCGTTGACGACCTGCAGCACGCCGTCGGGCAGGCCCGCCTCCTGGAACAGTTCGGCCAGCATCAGCGGCACGCTGGGGTCGCGTTCCGACGGCTTCAGGATGAAGGCGTTGCCGCAGGCCAGCGCGGGGCCCATCTTCCACAGCGGGATCATGGCCGGGAAGTTGAAGGGCGTGATGCCCGCGGCCACGCCCAGCGGCTGGCGCATCGAATACATGTCGATGCCGGGGCCGGCGGCATCGGTGAATTCGCCCTTCAGCAGATGCGGCGCGCCGATGCAGAATTCGATCACCTCCAGCCCGCGCTGGATGTCGCCCTTGGCATCGGGAAAGGTCTTGCCGTGTTCGGACGACAGCACCGCGGCCATCTTGTCCATGTCGCGGTTGATCAGGCGCACCATCTCCATCATCACGCGGGCGCGGCGCTGGGGGTTGGTCGCGCCCCATTTCACCTGGGCCGCGGCGGCCGAGGCGACGGCGGCGTCCAGTTCCGCCCGGCTGGCCAGGGCCACGCGGGCCTGAACCTCGCCCGTGGCGGGGTTGAACACGTCGGCCATGCGCCCCGAGGTGCCGGCCACGCGGCGCCCGTCGATCCAGTGCCCGATTTCCTTCATCGCATCCTCCGGCGAAATCCCTGGACCGCAGGATAGCCTTGCGCAAATGCCGTGGAAAGCGGCAAGATGCCAAGGTCATCTTGCAGAAATTCTGGTGCCCCGTGACCGACTGGGACGATCTGCGCATCTTCCTGGGCGTGGTGCGGGGCGAAAGCCTGGCCGCGGCCGGGCGCGCGCTGCGGCTGGACCCGGCCACCGTCCACCGCCGCATTGCCCGGCTGGAAGAGGCCCTGGGCGCCACGCTGTTCACCCGCTCGCCCCAGGGCCATCTGCTGACCGAGGCCGGCCAGCGCCTGGTCGCCCATGCCGAGGCCGCCGAACAGGCGCTGTCGGCCGCGGCCGAGGATCTGGGCGGCCGGCCCGACCGGCTGTCGGGCCAGATCCGCATCGGCGCGCCCGATGGCTGCGCGAACTACCTGCTGCCCCAGGTGCTGGCCGAGATCGCCGCAGCCCACCCCGAGCTGGAGCTGCAGGTCGTGGCGCTGCCGCGCGTCTTCAACCTGACCCGGCGCGAGGCCGATCTGGCCATCGCCGTGTCGCCCCCGTCCGGCGGGCGGCTGAGGGTGCAGCGGCTGGCGGACTACCGGCTGCATCTGGCGGCGCATCGCGACTATCTGGCGCGCGCGGGCCGGCCTGCGACCCCGGCCGATCTGGCCCGGCACCGAATGATCGGCTACATCCCCGACATGATCTTCGACAAGGAACTGGACTATCTGGCCGAGATCGGCGCGCCGCCCGTCCGGCTTGCGTCGAATTCGGTGTCGGTCCAGCTGAACTGGCTGCGCGCCGATCTCGGCCAGATAGTCCAGTTCCTTGTCG
>JACXUX010000256.1 GCA_014763725.1 Rhodobacterales bacterium | reverse complement strand
CGAGGCTGCTGCCACAGCCCTGGCCGGGCTGGAGGCCGAGGCGCCGCATGGCGGCCCGCTGACCCCGGCCGATTTCGACGACCTGCTGACCGGGGTGCTGCAGGGGATCGAGGTGCGCGACGGGGTGCGCGGGCATCCGTTGATCCGCTTCCTTGGCCCGCGCGAGGCGCGCGAGGTGGCGGCCGACGTGATCCTGATGGGCGGGCTGAACGACGGGTCCTGGCCGCAGCTTCCCGGCCCCGACCCCTGGCTGAACCGCCAGATGCGCCAGGCCGCCGGGCTGCGCCTGCCCGAACGGCAGGTGGGGCTGGCGGCCCACGACTTTCAGCAGGCCATCGCCGCGCCGCAGGTGGTGCTGACCCGCGCCCTGCGCGATGCCGAGGCCGAGACGATCCCCTCGCGCTGGCTGAACCGGCTGATGAACCTGCTGACCGGCCTGCCCGGCCGCGACGGGCCACAGGCGCTGGCGCAGATGCGCGACCGCGGGCGGCTCTGGCTGGACCGCGCCGCCGCGATGGACCGGCCCGCGGCCCCGGTGCCGGCCGCGCCGCGCCCCTCGCCCCGGCCGCCGGTTGCCGACCGGCCGCGCGAACTGGCGGTCACGGGCATCTCGCGGCTGATCCGCGACCCCTATGCGATCTATGCCCGCCACATCCTGCGGCTTTACCCGCTGGACCCGCTGCGCCACCGGCCCGATGCGCGGCTGCGCGGCAGCGTGCTGCACCAGGTGCTGGAACGCTTTGTCCGCGACCGCCCGGCGGACGAGGACCGCGCCGCCGCCCGCGCGCGCCTGCTGTCCACCGCCGCCCGGGTGCTGGCGGACGAGGTGCCCTGGCCCGCCACCCGCGCGCTGTGGCTGGCCCGGCTGGACCGCGCCGCCGACAGCTTTCTGGCGGGCGAGGCCGCGCGCGAAGGCATCCCCGTGATGATCGAGGATCGCGGCCGCATCACGCTCGACCCGCCCGGCTTCACCCTGACCGCGCGGCCCGACCGCATCGACCGGCTGCCCGACGGGCGGCTGCACATCCTGGACTACAAGACCGGCACGCCCCCCACCGAACGCCAGCAGCGGCTGTTCGACAAGCAGCTGCTGCTCGAGGCCGCGATGGCCGAACGCGGCGCCTTTGCCGCCCTGGGCCGGGCGGATGTGGCGCGCATCACCTATGTGGGCCTGGGTGCCGCGGGCAAGGTCGAGACGACCGCGATCACCCCCGACCTGACGGCGCAGGTCTGGGAGGATCTGGCCCGCCTGATTGCCCGCTACCTGACGCCCGACCAGGGCTATACCGCCCGCCGCGCGCTGTTTTCCACGCGCGATGCGTCGGACTACGACCACCTGTCGCGGTTCGGCGAATGGGACACGACCGATACCCCCCAGCCGCAGGACGTGCCATGACGCGCGACGACGCGACCGAGGCGCAGGTCCGCGCCGCCGACCCCGCGCAATCCACCTGGCTGTCGGCCAATGCCGGGTCGGGCAAGACGCGGGTGCTGATCGACCGGGTGGCACGGCTGCTGCTGGGCGGGGTGGAACCGCAGCGCATCCTGTGCCTGACCTATACCAAGGCCGCCGCGACCGAGATGCAGAACCGCCTGTTCCGCCGGCTGGGCGACTGGGCGATGATGCCGCCGGAGCCGCTGCTGCAGGCGCTGGCCGATCTGGGGGTGGACCCCGCCCCCGATGCCACGACGCTGGCCGCCGCGCGCCGGCTGTTCGCCCGCGCGATCGAGACGCCGGGGGGCCTGCGGATCCAGACGATCCATTCCTTCTGCGGCGGGCTGCTGCGGCGTTTCCCGCTCGAGGCCGGGGTCAGCCCCGGCTTCGTCGAACTGGACGACCGCGCCGCGCGGCTGATGCGCGATGCCATTGTCCAGGACCTGGCGGGCCGCGACGCGGGCGGGCTGGCCGATCTGGCGCGCGCCCATACGGGCGAGGATCTGGCCAGCCTGACCGAGGAAATCGCCCGCAACCGTCCCGCCTTTGCCCGGCCGATGGGGTCGGCCGAGCTGCGCGCGCTGTTCGGCCTGCCCGCCGACCTGACGCCTGCCGATCTGGCCGCCCAGGTCTTTGCGGGGGATGAGACCGCCTGGCTGCCCCGCGTGGCCGAAATCCTGGCCGCGGGCAGCCCCAACGACCGCAAGGCCGCCGCCGCGCTGACCGCCGCCCTGCCCCTGGTGCCCGGGCCTGCCGCCCTGCCCGCGCTCGAGGATCTGTTCCTGACCGGGGCGCGGACCAAAACCCCCTTCGCCGCCAAGATCGGCAAGCTGGCCACCAGGGACACCCAGGCAAGGCTGGGCCCCCTGGCTGACCGGCTGGACGATCTGATGGCCCGGGTCGAGGCCGCGCGGCCCCGGCGGCTGGCGCTGGTGGCGGCCGACCGGGCGGCGCTGCTGCACCGCTTTGCGGCCGTGTTCCTGCCGGACTATGCGGCGCGCAAGGCGGCGCGCGGCCTGCTGGACTTCGACGACCTGATCCTGCGGGCCGAGGCGCTGCTGACCGACCCGTCGGTCGCGCAATGGGTGCTGTATCGGCTGGACGGCGGCATCGACCACATCCTGGTGGATGAGGCCCAGGACACCAGCCCCGCGCAATGGCGGGTCATCGAACTGCTGGCGCAGGAATTCACCGCAGGCCAGGGCGCGCGCGACGTGGCGCGCACGATCTTTGTCGTGGGCGACAAGAAGCAGTCGATCTACAGCTTTCAGGGCGCGGACCTGGCCGCCTTTGACCGGATGAAGGCGCATTTCGCCCGGCGGCTGGCCGATGTGCGGCTGCCGCTGGCCGACCGCAGCCTGGAATATTCCTTCCGCTCCTCGCCCGCGGTGCTGCGGGTGGTCGACCTGTGCTTTGATCCTGCGCAGGGCCGCGGCCTGGGCGGGCCGGTGCGCCACATCGCCTTTCGCGGCGATCTGCCGGGGCGGGTGGACCTGTGGCCCCCGATCCCGCCCGACGCCGACGAAACCGAGGACGACTGGACCGCCCCCGTCGACCTGGTGACCGCCACGGCGCCGGCCGCGCGGCTGGCCGGGCGGATCGCGGCCACGATCCGCGACCTGATCGCAGCCGGAACGCAGATCTCCACGGCGGACGGGCCGCGCCCGCTGACCCCGGGCGACGTGATGATCCTGGTTCAGCGCCGGTCCGACCTGTTCGCCGAGATCATCCGCGCCTGCAAGGCCGCGGGCCTGCCCATCGCCGGGGCCGACCGGCTGAAGCTGGGCGCAGAACTGGCAGTGCAGGATCTGACGGCGGTGCTGGCCTTTCTGGCCACGCCCGAGGACGACCTGTCGCTGGCCGCGGTGCTGCGCTCGCCCCTGCTGGGCTGGACCGAGGGGCAGCTTTACGCCCTGGCCCGGCCGCGCACCGGTTATCTGTGGGCCGCGCTGCGCCAGGCGCCGGGCGTGGGGGACACGCTGGCCATCCTGACCGACCTGCGCGACCAGGCCGACTTCCTGCGGCCCTACGAACTCTTGGACCGGATGCTGACGCGGCACGGCGGGCGGGCGCGGCTGATCGCGCGCCTGGGCCCCGAGGCCGAGGACGGCATCGACGCCCTGCTGACCCAGGCCCTGGCCTATGAGGCCAGCGAAGTGCCCAGCCTGACCGGCTTTCTGGTCTGGCTGTCGGCCGATGAGGTGCAGGTGAAGCGCCAGCTGGACAGCGCGGGCGGGCTGATCCGGGTGATGACGGTGCACGGGGCCAAGGGGCTGGAGGCGCCGCTGGTCATCCTGCCCGAAACCCAGGACCGCGATCCCCGGGATGAGGATCAGGTGCTGCCCCTGGGCGCCACCGCCCTGTGGCGCCTGCCGGCCGAGGATCGCCCCCCCGCCATGGCCGCCCTGGCCGAGGCGCGCCGCACCGCCCGCGCCGAGGAAAGCCTGCGGCTGCTGTATGTCGCGATGACGCGGGCGCAAAGCTGGCTGATCGTCGCCGCCGCGGGCAAGACGACCCGGCCCGACTGCTGGTGGTCCATCGTGGCCGAGGGGATGCAGGCCGCCGGCGCCCGCGCGATCGCGGACGGCGTGCAGCGGGTGGAACACGGCGCCTGGCCCGCCCCGGCGGCGACGATCAGCCAGCTTTGCGCCCGCGTC
>JACXUX010000255.1 GCA_014763725.1 Rhodobacterales bacterium | reverse complement strand
GTAGTCTAGCAGGCGCGCGCGATCTGTCGAAGCGGGGCCGCCCCGCGCCCGGGGGCTGCGGGGCGGCCCGGCGGTCAGGCCGCGGCGCGGCCGGGCGCGTCCAGATCGGCCTCGCCCACATAGCGGCCATGGCCCAGGGGCGCCGCCGCCGCCATCGTGGCGCGCAGCCAGTGCAGATGTGCCGCATCCTCGACGTCGTCCTGCCAGATCGCATGGACCGAGGCGAAGATGCGCCCGATGCAGGAAAAGGCCCCCGCGCCCGGCGCCACGGTCAGGGGCGACCGCAGCATCACCAGCGCCAGACTGCGGGCCGAGAGCGCCTCGGCCATCCCCGCCGCGATGCGGGCGACCAGCTGCGGCATCGGCGCATCGGACCAAAGGCTGTCGACGCCATAGCGCAGGCCCTGGGGCATGAATTGCGCGGTAAACCCGTACAGCACCTCGCGCGGCGTGGGCATCGTCCCGATCGTCTGGATCGCCGCGGGGGCGTCGGCGAACAGGTCGGCCAGCATCGCCTGGGCCTGGCCCTCGCCATCGGCAAAGACGGTGGCGATCGCCTCGACCAGCGGGCCCGGCACCGGCACGCCCGGCGGCGGGGCGGCGATCTTCAGCGTCAGCTCGACCTCGGCCGGGGCGCGGGCCATCGCGGTCTCGGCCCAGGCGGCGACCTGGGCCGCGTCGGCCGCGGGGTAGACGCGCACCCCGGTCAGGATCGCCCTGGGCGCCGGCGTCAGCCGCAGGTGATAGGCGGTGACGACGCCGAAGAAGTCCGGCCCCGCCGCGCGCGCGGCCCACAGGATCTCGGGGTGCTGGGTTTCGGTCGCAGTCAGCTGGCGGCCGTCGGCCAGCACGACCTCGACCGCCTCGACCAGGAAACAGGCCACGCCCCAGCCGCCCGAGTTCCAGCCGATGCCGCCGCCCAGCAGATAGCCGCTCATCGGCACGCTGCCGCAATGGCCCAGCGGGAAGGCCAGGTCATGGCGGGCCAGCGCCGCGGCCATGCGCGCATTGGTGACGGCGGGTTCCACCCGCGCGGTGCGGCGGGCCGGGTCGATCTGCAGCCCGTCCAGCGCGCCCAGGTCGATCACCATGTCGGCCTGCGCGGCGATGCCGGTGAAGTGGTGCCCGCCCCCGCGGGGCGAGACGGTCAGACCCTGCGCGGCGGCATGGCGCGTGGCCTCGGCCACGTCCCGGGCGCAGGCGGCGCGCACGATCAGGCGGGGCCGGCCGGCTGGCTTGCGCCCGTTCCAGATCAGACCGTCGCAGGCGGGCCAGCCGGAACCGCCCGCGGCCCGCCTTTTCGATGCGCAGGCAGGACTGGCGTTCCTCAAGCCTGCGGCGCAGCAGGATCATCCTTGCATCCAGGTTCTCGGCATGGGCGGGCAGGCGCAGCGCGGGGTCGACGCGCAGTTCGCGCAGCGCGAATTCGGTGCGCCCGGTGGCCTGGAATTCCTGCAGCAGCCGCCACAGGATGGCGCCCGCCACGCCCTTGATCAGCTAGTCGTGGTCGACGAACAGGCTGTGATCGGCGGCATAGGGGCGGACGGTCACGCGGCCGGCCAGGACCAGGGCCGCGCATGTGCCGGCGGGGTCGTCCTCGGCCTCGGCCGCGCGCAGGATCGCGATGCGCGCGCCCAGATGGCCCGCGACCAGGGCCAGCGCGTCCTCGTCGTCATAGGCAAAGCGCATGGTCTCCTCGGCCTCGGCGAACAGCACGCCGATCAGCCGCCCGCCCTCCTGGATCGGCAGGGCGATCTGGCTGCGCGGCGCGGCCAGGCCCGGAAAGGGGATGGTGCGGGGCGCGCCCTCGATCAGGCCGGCGCGGCGGGCGGTTTCGGTCACCGCGGCGCCATGGCGGTATTCGCGCCTCATGTGGCCGATGCGGATGGGCGTGCGTTCGCGCGCGGCCACGCCGATCACGCCTTCGCCGAACTGCACCTCGGCCCCCACGCCCGAGGTGCGATACCCGCGCGAGGCGACGGCATACAGCCGGTCCTCGCCATCGCCCGCCATCAGCACCATCGACTGGGCGATGCCGAACTGGGTCTGCAGCACCTCGGTCGCGCGGTCGAGCAGCTCTTCCAGCTCGGCACATTCATCCAGCGCGGCACAGGCGCGGCGGGTGGCCGCCAGCAGGGGCCGCGGCCGGGCCGCGCGTGGCAGGACGGGGCCCGGCACCGCCTCGACCCCCAGCACGCGGAAGATGTCGGCCCCCAGCAGGCGGAACACCCCCTCCATCCCGTGGTGCGAGGCGATGCCGGCCAGCCTGGCCTTCATGCTTTCGAACAGCGGGCCGCTGGTCAGCGACTCTTCATACGCCAGGTCCAGCCGGTGCTGCCGCATGGTCTCGGGATCGACGATCTGGACCGAGGCGCGCCGCGTCGCCAGCAGGTTCCGCCGGGTCTTGTTGAAGAACTGGTAGGACAGCGCCACCCGCCCGGGGTCGACGTAATGGACCTGGCTGATCATCGAGACATTGGGCAGCCCGTCGGCATCGACCGTGGCCAGGACCGAGGCCAGGACCGAGGCCACCACCCCCTCAAGCGCGGGGCGCAGCGTGTCGAGGCAGGGCAGCGTCATCGCGTCAGTTCCGCCCCCGCGCCGGGGCCGGGGGTCTGGGTAAAGACCCGCTCGGGCCGGAATTCCAGCGCGATCAGGCTGGCGGGGTCATGGGCGACATAGCCGCGCGCCAGATCGCGGGAAAAGCCGATCTCGACCAGGCCGTCGGCCAGCACGGCGCATTGGCGGTCGACCTCGGGCAGGTCGTCGGACAGGGCGGGCCGCACGGCGGCGCGCGTGGCCACCAGCGCGGCAATGGCCGGGCCGCTGGCCGGCACCCGCAGCGTGCCGCAGGGCAGCACCCGGCAGCCCAGCCCCAGGCCCGCCACCGGGCGCCCGTCGGCCAGGCGGCCGGCCAGCGTGATGCCGACCCCCGATTGCGCCAGCGCCACCAGATCGGGCGTCAGCAGCCCCGACCCCGGCCCCTGCGCGGCCCAGGCGGCCAGATCCCCGAGTGGTGAGGCGGGAACGAACCCTGACGACATCCGACCCAACCCCCTTGCGCCCCAGTCTGCGGCCAAAGCCGCGGATTGTCATCGGGAAAGGCGCCCACGCCCGGCGGGGCCGGGGGACGCGGGCGACCGCACCGCGTGGCCCCGGGCTGCCGGGGGGGCGACCGGGCCGCGCCCGGGCCGCACGGGGGGTCAGCGGCGTTGCGGGCGGCGTTTGCCGCCGCGCTGGCCGGCGCGGCCGGCGGTGGATCTGCCGGTGGATTTCATCGCCTCGTCCACCGCCTGTTCCACGGCGGACTGGCGCGCCAGGGGGTCGTCGGCCACGGCCAGTTCCACGGCCTCGAGCCGCTTGATCTCGTCCCGCAGGCGGGCGGCCTCTTCGAATTCCAGGTTCTCGGCGGCCTTGCGCATCTGGGTGCGCAGGGCGTCCAGATGCGCGGCCAGGTTCGAGCCCACCAGCGGCTTGTCGACCCGGGCCGTCACGCGCGCCTGATCGGTGTCGCCCTGCCACAGGCCCGCCAGCACGTCATCGACGTTCTTCCTGACCGTCTGGGGCGTGATGCCGTGCGCCAGGTTGTAGGCGATCTGCTTTTCGCGCCGGCGGTTGGTTTCGGCCAGGGCGCGTTCCATGCTGCCGGTGATCCGGTCGGCATACATGATGACCCGGCCCTCGGCATTGCGCGCGGCCCGGCCGATGGTCTGGATCAGGCTGGTTTCCGACCGCAGGAAGCCTTCCTTGTCGGCATCGAGGATGGCCACCAGCCCGCATTCGGGGATGTCCAGCCCCTCGCGCAGCAGGTTGATGCCCACCAGCACGTCAAAGGCGCCCAGGCGCAGGTCGCGCAAGATCTCGATGCGTTCGATCGTGTCGATGTCGGAATGCATGTAGCGCACGCGGATGCCCTGTTCGTGCATGTATTCGGTCAGATCCTCGGCCATGCGTTTCGTCAGCGTGGTCACCAGCGTGCGATAGCCCGCGGCGGCGACGCGGCGCACCTCGTCCAGCAGGTCGTCGACCTGCATCTCGACCGGGCGGATCTCGACCACGGGGTCCAGCAGGCCGGTGGGCCGGATCACCTGTTCGGTGAAGGCGCCGCCGGTCTGGTCCAGCTCCCATGCCGCGGGGGTGGCGCTGACAAAGACCGACTGCGGGCGCATGGCGTCCCATTCCTCGAACTTCAGCGGGCGGTTGTCCATGCAACTGGGCAGGCGGAAGCCGTGTTCGGCCAGGGTGAACTTGCGCCGGTAGTCGCCGCGATACATGCCGCCGATCTGCGGCACGGTGACATGGCTTTCATCGGCAAAGACGATGGCATTGTCGGGGATGAATTCGAACAATGTGGGGGGCGGTTCGCCCGGGGCGCGGCCGGTCAGATAGCGCGAATAGTTCTCGATCCCGTTGCAGACGCCGGTGGCCTCGAGCATTTCCAGGTCGAACTGGGTGCGCTGTTCCAGCCGCTGCGCCTCGAGCAGCTTGCCCTCGGCCACCAGCTGGTCCAGCCGCTGGCGCAGCTCGATCTTGATGCCGGAAATGGCCTGCTGCAGCGTGGGGCGCGGCGTGACATAGTGGCTGTTGGCATAGAGCCGGATCTGGCGGAAGGTGTCGGTCCTTGCCCCGGTCAGCGGGTCGAATTCGACGATGCTTTCCAGTTCCTCGCCGAAAAAGCTGAAGCGCCAGGCGCGGTCCTCCAGGTGGGCAGGCCAGACTTCCAGCGAATCGCCGCGCACGCGGAAACTGCCGCGGGCAAAGGCCGCGTCGTTGCGGCGGTATTGCTGGGCCACCAGTTCGGCCAGAACCTTGCGCTGGTCATACATCTGGCCCACGACCAGATCCTGGGTCATCGCCGAATAGGTCTCGACCGACCCGATGCCGTAGATGCAGCTGACCGAGGCGACGATGATCACGTCGTCACGCTCGAGCAGCGCCCGCGTGGCCGAATGGCGCATCCGGTCGATCTGTTCGTTGATCTGGGATTCCTTCTCGATATAGGTGTCCGACCGCGGCACATAGGCCTCGGGCTGGTAATAGTCGTAGTAGCTGACGAAGTATTCGACCGCGTTGTCGGGGAAGAAGCCCTTGAATTCGCCGTAAAGCTGGGCCGCCAGCGTCTTGTTGGGCGCCAGGATGATCGCCGGGCGCTGGGTCTGTTCGATCACCTTGGCCATGGTGAAGGTCTTGCCCGTGCCGGTGGCGCCCAGCAGCACCTGGTTGTGTTCGCCCGACAGGATGCCCGCGGCCAGTTCTGCGATGGCCGTGGGCTGGTCGCCCGCGGGCTGGAACGGCGTCTGCATGACGAAGCGGCGGCCGCCCTCCAGCTTGGGCCGGGTCAGCACCTCGGGCCGGGGGGCGGGGGCGTTGGTGGTGTTGTGCGG
>JACXUX010000254.1 GCA_014763725.1 Rhodobacterales bacterium | reverse complement strand
CCCCCCACCCCGCCGCCAGCCCCTCCGGCAGCACCCTGGAAGAGGCCGAGGCCTTCCTGGCCGCCAACCCCGACATCGAGGCGATCGACCTCGTCCTGCACGACGCCAACGGCATCGGCCGCGGCAAGATCATCCGCCGACACGAACTGCTGTCCTTCTACCGCACGGGCCGGCACCTGCCGATCTCGATCCTCGGGCTCGACATCTGCGGCGAGGATGTGCACGAAACCGGCCTGATCTGGGACCAGGGCGACGGCGACCTGCGCGCCTGGCCGATCCCCGGCACGCTCTGCCGGCTGCACGGCACCCGCCCCGCCCGGGCCGAGGTGTTCATGTCGATGTATGACCTGGACGGGGCGCCGATGACCTCGGACCCGCGGCACGCGCTGGCGGCCCAGGTGGCGGCGATGGCGGACCAGGGCCTGCACCCCGTCGGCGCGTTCGAGCTGGAATTCTTCCTGCTGGCCAACGACCGCGGCCCCGACGGCCGGGTGCGCCCCGCCGCCGACGTGCTGGACGGCCGCCCCAGCACAAGGACCGAGGTCTATTCGGTCGACCACCTGCACGGCATGCTGCCCCTGTTCAGCGACATCTATGCCGGCGCCGCCGCGGCGGGCATCACGGCCGAGACGCTGATCTCGGAATACGCGCCGGGCCAGTACGAACTGACGCTGCACTACCGCACCTCGGTGCTGCAGGCGGCCGACGACCTGATCCGGCTGAAACGCATCGTGCGCGCCCAGGCCCGCGCCCATGGCGTGACCGCCTGCTTCATGGCCAAGCCGATCGAACGCTATGCCGGGTCGGGCATGCATTTCCACGTCTCGCTGCCCGACGCCACGGGACGCAACCTGTTCACGGAACCGCCGGGCGCGGGCTGGACGCCCGCGCTGCTGCACGCGCTGGGGGGCCTGCGCGCCACCATGGGCGAATCGATGCTGGTCTTCGCCCCCCATGCCAATTCCTGGCGCCGCTTTGCCGCGCAAAGCTATGCCCCGGTCAGCCCGACCTGGGGCGTCAACAACCGCTCGGTCGCGCTGCGCATCCCGGCGGGCGAGGCCCGCGCCCGCCGCATCGAACACCGCCCCGCGGGGGTGGATTCCAACCCCTATCTGGTCGCGGCCACCGTGCTGGCCGGCCTGCGCAAGGGCCTGGCCGAACGTCTGGACCCAGGCCCCGAAACCACCGGCAACGGCTATGCCGACCCCGCCGACGCCCCGCCCATCCCGCGCGACTGGCGCAGCGCGATCGAGGCGGCCGAAGCCTCGGCCTTCCTGAAATCCGCCCTCGGCCCCGACCTGCACCGCACCTTCACCGCGATCAAGGCGGCCGAACTGGCCCGCGTCCAGCGCACCATCGCCGATGTGGACTACGACCTCTACCTGCACACGGTCTGACCCGCCCCCCGCTTCCCGGCCAAATATCCTCGGGGGGTGAATGGGCCAAAGGCCCAGAGGGGGGCAGAAGGCCCCCCTGCGCCCGGCCCCCGCAGGCCAGGAATTTTCGCCGAAAATTCCCGGCCGCACGCGCCGCCGGCGTCAGACCAGCTGATAGTCCCGCGCGATCATCGCGGCATGGGTGCGGTTCTTGGCGCCCAGCTTGCGGCTCAGCGTCTTGACATGCAGCTTCACCGTCACCTCCTGCAGGTCGTGATCGCGGGCGATCTCCTTGTTCGACTTGCCGTTGCAGATGCCGCGCAGCACCTCGATCTCGCGCCGGGTCAGGTTGAAGGGGCCGCTGTCCACCGCCTCGGACCCCAGCAGGCTGAAGGGGGCGAAACTCTCGCCCGCCGCCATCACCCTTATCGCTGCGGCCATGGCCTGGGCCGCCAGGGTCTTGGGCAGGAACCCCGCCGCCCCGGCGCGCAGGGTGGCCTCGGCCACCTCGCGGCTGGCCGAACCCGACAGGATCGCCACCGGCCGCCCGCCGGCCGCCGCGCGCACCCGCGCCAGACCGTCCAGCCCGTTCATCCCCGGCATCTGGTAATCCAGCACGACCAGGTCATAGCCCCCCGTCGCGGCGATGCGGTCCAGCACCTCGGGCAGGCTGGCGGCCACGTCGACCGGGGCAAAGCCCTGGCCGCGCAGAAAGGCCGCGATCGTGTCGCGGACCAGGTCGTGATCGTCGGCGATCAGCACACCCAGGGCCATGGTCGGGGATCCTAAAGGCCGGGGGATTGGCCCTGAAACTCACAGGACGCGCCCCGGGGAACTCGCTGCGGTCAGCATAGCCGCTGGCGCCGCACAGTGCCACCGCTTCCGCCGCTGGCAGGCCGGGACGCTTTGCCCTAGCATCGCCGCAGCAAGAGGTCCCGCCATGCCCCATACCGCCGCCCCCGCGCCCCAGGCGCGCCAGCGCCGCATCCAGCTTGCGGCCCTGGCGATGGCGGCCGTCGTCTGCCTGGGCGTGATCCTGGCGCTCGCGCTCGAGGTGCAGCGGCGCCTCGATGCGCTGGGCCGGGCCAGTTCCGACAACGTGCAATGGACTCTGGCCCAGCTCGAGGTCGAGCTGCTCAAGCTGCACGGCGCGGCCCAGGCGGCGCTGAACGCCCCGCCCGGCACGGCGCCCGAACTGAACGACCTGCGGCTGCGCTTCGACATCTTCTACAGCCGTGTCCGCACGCTCGAGACCAGCGCCGCGTTCGCGGCGCTGCGCGCCGTGCCCGACTTCGGCGCGGGCCTGGCGCAGGCGCGCACCTTCCTGAACCGCACCGCCCCCCTGATCGACGGGCCCGACCCGCGCCTGGCCGCGGCGCTGCCGCGCATCGCGGTCGATGTGGCCGCCCTGGCTGCGCCGGCGCGGATGATGTCGCTGGAAGGGCTGTCGGTCTTTGTCGATGTCGCCGCGGGCCAGCGGCTTGCGGTGGCCGCCACGCTGCGCAAGGTGGCGACGCTGACGGTGCTGCTGGTCATGGCGCTGAGCGCGGCGCTTCTGGTGCTGGCGCGGCTCTATCGCCGCGGCCAGACCCAGGCGGCCGAGAACGAGCTGATCCGCGCCCGGCTCGAGGCGATCATCAACGGGTCCGTCGAGGCCATCGTCGTCGTCGACGCCACCGGACGCATCCTGGAATTCAACCCCGCGGCGGTGGCGATCTTCGGCCATCCGCGCGACCGCGCCCTGGGGGCCGAGGCGGCGGGCCTGCTGTTTCCGCCCGAACGGCGGGCCGCGGCCCAGACCGCGATCGCGGCCAGCCTGCGGGGCGATCCGCTGCCGGGCGCCGGGCCCACGGTCGAGTTCGAGGCGCAGCGCGCCTGCGGTGCCCGCTTTCCGGTCGAGGCCGCCGTGGCCCCGGTCGCCACCCGCAGCGGCGGGCTCTTGGTGGCCATGCTGCGCGACATCTCGCGCCGGCGGCAGATCGAACGCGAAACGACCGAGGCGCGCGACCGCGCTCTGGCCGGCGAACGCGCCCGCGCCGAATTCCAGGCGCTGATGAGCCACGAGATGCGCACCCCCCTGAACGGCCTGCTGGGCGCGATGGAGGTGCTGCACGCCACGCGGCTGGATGCGCGGCAGTCCGAACTGCTTCAGATGATGCAGACCTCGGGCCGGCTGCTGCTGCATCACGTCAATTCGGTGCTGGACCTCAGCCGCGCCGAATCGGGTGCCGTCGGGCAGGAGCGTGTGCCCTTCAGCCTGGAAGAGGTGGTGGCCGATGTGATCGCGAACCAGCAGGGCCTGGCCGAGGCCGCGGGCAACCGGCTGCAGGTCGTGGCGGTGTCGGGCCCGGTCGGCCGGGTGCTGGGCGATCCGGTCAGCCTGCGCCAGATCCTGCTGAATCTGGTGGGCAATGCGGTCAAGTTCACCCGGCAGGGCCGCGTCTCGGTCGAGATCGAGGCCGGCGTCCACCGCACCCCCGACGGCACCCCGGTGACGGAACTGCGGGTGATCGACACCGGGATCGGTATCGCCGAATCCGACCTGGCGCGGATCTTCGACGATTTCGTCACGCTGGACAGCAGCTATCGCCGCCAGGTCGGCGGCACGGGCCTGGGCCTGGGGATCGCGCGCCGCCTGGTCGAGGCGCTGGGCGGCGATAGCTGCTGTCCAGCGTGACGAAATCGTCGAAGATCCGCGCCAGGTCGGATTCGGCGATACCGATCCCGGTGTCGATCACCCGC